>NZ_JBEXDZ010000095.1:0-34772 GCF_040606085.1 Streptomyces sp. NPDC005485
GTGTGCAGGTAATCCTGCGAAACACTCGCGTTGAGCGGAACAGCCGGGCGGAATAAGCCCAACCGTTCACAGCGTCCTCGCTGATGCGCCTACCGAAACAATGCCCGGCAGGACTTTTTTCAAAGGAACCTCGCCCCGACCGAATGGCCGGAGACGGGGTATCAACATATCTGGCGTTGATTTTTGGCACGCTGTTGAGTTCTCAAGGAACGGACGCTTCCTTTGTACTCACCCTCTCGGGCTTTCCTCCGGGCGCTTCCCTTCTGTGTTTCCAACCGTACCAGATCCGTTTTCCGTTCCGTTTCCGGTCGGAATTTGTTTCCGGTGGCCGTTGGAGGGCCTTTGCCTATTTGATTGCCTTTCGGCTCTCTTTCGGCGAGCCCGACTTTATCAGAAGTTTTTGGCCGGACTGACCGGCGACTCATTCCTGAATAATCGGGAGGGCTTCTCGGGAATCGCATTCACAAGAAGCCAGCAGATGTCAACCGTTGCCGCCGGACGTGTCCAGCTCTAGGCAACTGTTCGAATCTACCTCCCCACGCGAACCGTGTCAACGGTCTTGTGGGCGAAGAGGAGACTAACAGGTCCACCGAGGTGCCTGCACATCAAGCGGCCGTCGGAAGGGTGGCGCTGCGCTCGGAGTCACTGACGTCACCGGTGTCACCGGCGCGGGCCGCGCGACCCCCCAGGACGAAGACGTACGCCAGGAAGGCCAGCTCGGCTGCGACGCCGATGGCGATGCGGGCCCAGGTGGGGAGCCCCGATGGGGTGACGAAGCCTTCGATGGCTCCCGAGACGAAGAGGACCAGGGCCAGGCCTATCGCCGTGCCCAAGGCGGCCCGGCCCTCTTCGGCGAGGGCCGTGCGGCGGGACCGGGGGCCCGGGTCGATCACGGTCCAACCCAGGCGCAGGCCCGTTCCCGCAGCCACGAAGACGGCGGTCAGTTCCAGAAGGCCGTGCGGAAGGATGAGGCCGAGGAACGTGTCGAGGCGGCCGGCCGAGGTCATCAGGCCGATGCCTGCGCCGACGTTGACCATGTTCTGAAGCAGGATCCAGAGGACCGGGAGTCCCAGGAAGATGCCCAGGACCAGGCACATCGCGGCGGCCTGGGCGTTGTTCGTCCACACCTGGGCGGCGAAGGACGTGGCGGGATGGCTCGAGTAGTAGGTCTCGTACTGGCCACCCGGGCGGGTGAGCTCGCGCAGTTCGCTGGGCGTGGTGAGCGAGGACTGGACTTCGGGGTGTGTGCCGATCCACCACCCCAGGAGGATCGCTACCGCGGTGGAGACGAGCGCCGTGGGCACCCACCAGTGGCGCGAGCGATAGACCGCCGCGGGGAAACCGTGCGCAAGGAAGCGGGTGACGTCACGCCAGGAAGCGCGGCGCGTTCCTGTCACGGCGCTACGCGCGCGTGCCACGAGTTGACTGAGCCGACCGGTGAGCTGAGGGTCCGGGGCGCTGGACTGGATCACGGACAGATGCGTGGCCGTGCGCTGATAGAGGGCGACGAGTTCGTCTGCCTCGGCTCCGGTTAGACGGCGCCGGCGGCGCAGCAGCGCGTCGAGCCGATCCCACTCGGCGCGGTGGGCGGACACGAAGACGTCGAGGTCCATCGGGTTGCCTGCTCCTCGGCTGCTCGTCTCGGGTGTCAGCTTGTCGTACTGCGGCGCGATGTGTCCTCAGCTTGGCAGACTGGCCGTTCTCGGGGCAGGTCAGGGGAAGGACGGCAGGCGTGAGTGAGCTAGTGACGGGCGAGGCGGTGGCGCTGGAGCTGCGCCCCGCGAAGTTGCCGAGCCGTGCGCTGGCCGTGTTGCTCGACCTGGTCGTGGGGATGCTGGTCTACATCGCGGTGACCATCGCCCTGGTGGCCTCGACGGCCGCTCTCGACGAAGCGGCGCAGGTTGCGGTCTCGATCGCGAGTTTCGTTCTCGTCCTGGTCGGGGGGCCCATAGCGGTGGAGACGCTCAGTCACGGCCGTTCCCTGGGGAAGCTGGCCTTCGGGTTGCGGGTGGTGCGGGACGACGGCGGGCCGATTCGGTTCCGGCATGCGCTGGTGCGCGGCGCTGTGGGTGTGGTGGAGATTTTGATGACGTTCGGGATCGTCGCGTGCGTCGCCTCGTTGGTGTCGGCACGGGGGCGGCGGCTCGGTGACGTCTTCGCGGGCACTCTCGTCGTACGGGAAAGGGTGCCGGTCGGGCACATGCCTTTCATGCCTCCGCCGCCGCCCTGGCTGGCGGGGCGGTTCTCCGGGCTCGATCTGTCCGCGGTTCCTGACGGCCTGTGGCTGGCCGTCCGCCAGTACCTGACGCGGATGCGGCAGTTGGATCCGCAGGTCGGTGCGGCGATGGCGGAACGGCTCGCCGGTGACCTCGCTGCTCGTACGGGTGCTCCGGCGCCGCAGGGCGTGCCGCCGGCCGCGTATCTGGCGGCCGTGGTGCAGGAGCGGCAGTCGCGAGAGGCTCGACGGACCTTCGGCGGCGCGGCGGCCGTCAACCCGTACGCGCGCCCGGCCGGACCCGGGGTGGCGACGGCAGGGACGGTCGGGTCGACCGGTGCGGCCGGGATGACCGGGGCGGCGGCGGGCGCTGACGGTCCGCCGGTGCAGCACCCCGGCACCGCCTATCCGTATCCGTCTCCGTATCCGCCGGCGGCTCCCGTCTACCCGGCAGCGCACTCAGGGGCGACCGGTCAGCCCTCGGGCGATCATTCCCCTGACGCGGCATCACAGCAGGCTGATCAGGCACCGCAGGGCGGTCGTCAGGCCGACAGTCCCGCGACCGGGTTCGTGCCGCCCTCCTGACCGGCCGTCACTTCCCCTTCTCCGCAGGCCGGTCGAGCACCGACGCTCCGTCAGGTGAACACCGACGGTGGTGATTCGAGGTGTTCCAGCTCGATGCCGGGCGCTGCGAGAACCACGTCGCCGGAGATGTGCACGGCGTGCTGCTCCCCCGTGTCCAGGGCCGTGACCTGGTATTCGTCCACCGCGAGGGGGGCGTTGTCAGTGGCGTGTGTTTCTCTCGAGATCAAGGCCCAGGACTGGTCCACGGTGCGCGGGGCGAGGACCGGGTCCGTGAAGGCGACGAGGCGTACGCGGGTTGCCGAGGCGGAAGGGGTGAGGCGGAGGAGACGGGCGGTGGCGACAAGGAACGCGGGGGATGTGCCGGTGAAGGCGTGGGCGCGGACGTTGCCTTCGGTGGCCTGAGTGCCGGTGGGGTCGGTGCGGACCCAGGTGACGCCGTCGAGCGCGGCGCCGCGGACCTGCCAGCCGGCGGCGTTGAGTTCGAGACGGATGGGGCGGCCGAGGTCGTCGAGGGCGAGGTCGACGGAGCCGGCGTGGTCGCCGGAAGGGGTGGTCAGCTGGGAGACGTAGCGCCAGCCGGAGGGGCCGGGCGCGCAGTGGAAGTGCTCTTCACCGAGAGGGGTGTGGTCATGCGGGTCATGAAGCGAATACCGGCCGCGGGGCATGGGGGTCCTGGGTTCTGACGGGCTGGTCCGGACACGGGCAGGCCCCCGGCACGGGGGTGCGGGGGCCTGCCTGGGACCTGCTGCTGAGGGGTGCGTCAGTGCACGGACGCACCCACCGCGAGCTGGATTACCGACTCGGTGGCGGTATCAGTAGCGGTAGTGGTCCGATCAGTAGCGGTAGTGGTCCGACTTGTACGGGCCATCGACCTCGACACCGATGTACGAGGCCTGCTCGGGGCGGAGGGTCGTGAGCTTCACGCCGAGCGCGTCGAGGTGGAGACGGGCGACCTTCTCGTCGAGGTGCTTGGGCAGCACGTAGACGTCGGTCGGGTACTCGTCGGGCTTGGTGAACAGCTCGATCTGGGCCAGGGTCTGGTCCGCGAACGAGTTGGACATCACGAACGACGGGTGGCCGGTGGCGTTGCCCAGGTTCAGCAGGCGGCCCTCGGACAGGACGATGAGCACCTTGCCGTCGGAGAACGTCCAGGTGTGGACCTGCGGCTTGACCTCGTCCTTGACGATGCCGGGGATCTTCGCGAGGCCGGCCATGTCGATCTCGTTGTCGAAGTGGCCGATGTTGCCGACGATCGCCTGGTGCTTCATCTTGGCCATGTCGGCGGCCATGATGATGTCCTTGTTGCCCGTCGTGGTGACGAAGATGTCGGCCTTGTCGATGACCTCGTCGAGGGTCGTGACCTGGTAGCCGTCCATCGCCGCCTGCAAGGCACAGATCGGGTCGATCTCGGTGATGATCACGCGGGCGCCCTGTCCGCGCAGGGACTCCGCGCAGCCCTTGCCCACGTCGCCGTAGCCGCAGACGACCGCGGTCTTGCCGCCGATGAGGACGTCGGTGGCGCGGTTGATGCCGTCGATCAGGGAATGGCGGCAGCCGTACTTGTTGTCGAACTTCGACTTGGTGACGGCGTCGTTCACGTTGATCGCCGGGAACAGGAGGGTGCCGTCGCGGTGCATCTCGTACAGCCGGTGAACGCCGGTCGTGGTCTCCTCGGTCACGCCGCGGATCTCCGAGGCGAGCTGGGTCCACTTCTGCGAGCCGTCGGTGATGGTGCGGTGCAGGAGTTCCAGGATGACGCGGTGCTCGTCGGACTCGGCCGTGTCGACCGAGGGGACCTTGCCGTCCTTCTCGTACTCGACGCCCTTGTGGACGAGGAGGGTGGCGTCACCACCGTCGTCGAGGATCATGTTCGGGCCGCCGGTGGGGCTGTTCGGCCAGGTCAGCGCCTGCTCCGTGCACCACCAGTACTCCTCCAGCGTCTCGCCCTTCCAGGCGAAGACCGGGACGCCCTGCGGGTTCTCGGGCGTGCCGTTCGGGCCTACCGCGATGGCGGCGGCCGCGTGGTCCTGGGTGGAGAAGATGTTGCAGGACACCCAGCGGACCTCGGCGCCCAGGGCGACCAGGGTCTCGATCAGGACGGCGGTCTGCACGGTCATGTGCAGCGAGCCCATGATCCGGGCGCCGGCCAGCGGCTGAGTGGCGGCGAACTCCTTGCGGATGGACATCAGGCCGGGCATCTCGTGCTCGGCGAGGGTGATCTCCTTGCGGCCGAACTCGGCCAGGGAGAGATCGGCGACCTTGAAGTCCTGCCGGTTGTCGACAGTCGTCATGGAGAGCTGCTCCTCGGGGTTGGGGCGAGGTGGGTACGGCTGGTCTGCGCGGCGGCGGACACATGGGTGCCCTGGCGAGGGCACAGACGTGCCCGCGGTGCGCGCAGCGCAGTCCGTCGGAGGCCCTCTCTCCCTCGGCCGGTCCGCGGTGGGACCGCCCGACCGCCATCAGCAGCGACGTCTGGCTCAGTCACCAAGCTACACCGGTCGGACCGGCCCGCCCCAGTCCGGCTCCGGACTCGGCGGCGCTCCCGAGGGGGCGGGAGGAGCACGGGAGGCGGGTGGGCCGGGCACCGTGCGTTCACAGTAGGCCGCTAGCCTCGGCGCCCGCGGATGTGCCGCATGGGGAGGGAGCAGCGATGCGCAGGGTACGAGGGCTGGCGGTCACAGCCTGGCTGTTGGGGCCGTTGGGACTGGTGATGGTCGTCGGTTCGCTGCTGTACGTACGGTCGGCCTATACGTCTGTGACGGTGGCGGGCGGGAGCATGGCGCCCACCTACACCGTCGGGAAGCGCCTCGTCGTGGAGCGGCTGGACGGCGACGAGGTGCGCCGGGGGGACGTCGTGCTCTTCGAGGCGCCCGAGCCGGAGATCAAGGGGGCCCTGATCAAGCGGGTGATCGGGGTCGGCGGTGACCGGGTGGTGTGCTGCGAGGGCTCGGGGGCGGACGAGCGGGTCACCGTCAACGGGAAGCCGCTGGACGAGCCGTATCTGAAGGACGGTGTCGCCGACGGGGTCAGGCCGTACGACGTGAAGGTGCCGGCGGGGCGGTTGTTCCTGCTGGGCGACTATCGGGCGAACTCGATGGACTCGCGGTTCTACACGAGCGTCGGCCACCAGGGGACGGTGGCGGACGGAGCTGTGCTGGGCCGGGTCGTCGACGGGTTCGGAGGGGCCCTCGTGTGGATCTCGGCGGCGCTGGTCGGGCTGGTTCTCGCGCTCGTCGGGCTCGGCTTCGGGATCGCCGCCCTGGTCGTACGGCGGCGGCAGGTGGTGCCGCCGATGCCCCCGTGGCCCGTGCAGGTGTGACAGCCGTGGCAGCTGTGAACGGCCTCGGGGGCCCGCCCTGCTTCAGGCGGACCCCCGGGCACGTACGGCAGGAGTAGCGGCGTACGAGGAGAGGTCAGTGTCCGGCGGTCTGCGCCGGGCCGCCGGGCGTGGCCTCGCGGTCCGGGCCCTTCGCCGCCTCGGTCTCGCTGTAGATGTCCGGCTCCAGGTAGATCACGCGGGCGATCGGGACGGCGGCGCGGATGCGGGCCTCGGCCGCGTTTATGGCGGAGGCGACCTCGGCGGCCGTGTCGTCGTGCTGAACGGCGATCTTGGCGGCGATCAGCAGTTCCTCGGGGCCGAGGTGGAGGGTGCGCATGTGGATGACGCCGGTGACCGTGTCGCCGTCGACGATCGCGGCCTCGATCTTCTTGACCTCGTCGGTGCCCGCGGCCTCGCCGAGCAGCAGGGACTTGGTCTCGGCGGCCAGGACGAGGGCGATCAGGATGAGCAGGATGCCGATGCAGAGGGTGCCGATGCCGTCCCAGATGCCGTCACCGGTGAGCAGGGCCAGGCCGACGCCGCCGAGCGCGAGGACCAGACCGATGAGCGCGCCGAAGTCCTCCAGGAGGACGACGGGCAGCTCGGGGGCCTTGGCGCGGCGGACGAACTGCGACCAGGACAGCCCGCCACGCAGCTGGTTGGACTCCTTGATGGCGGTGCGGAAGGAGAAGCCCTCGGCGATGATCGCGAAGACGAGGACGCCCACCGGCCAGTACCAGTGCTCGATGTCGTGCGGGTGCTTGATCTTCTCGTAGCCCTCGTAGACGGCGAACATGCCGCCGACCGAGAAGAGGACGATCGAGACCAGGAAGGCGTAGATGTACCGCTCGCGGCCGTAGCCGAAGGGGTGTTCCGGGGTCGCCTCCCGCTCGGCCTTCTTGCCGCCGATCAGAAGCAGGGCCTGGTTGCCTGAGTCGGCGAGCGAGTGGACGCCCTCGGCGAGCATCGACGACGAACCGCTGAAGGCGAACGCCACGAACTTCGATACCGCGATCGCGAGGTTGGCGCCGAGTGCCGCCACGATCGCTTTGGTGCCGCCTGAAGCGCTCATGTGCTCCTGCTGTCCCTTCGTAACGCCGTCCCGCGACCGGTTCGTACTCTCGTACGCCGTCCAGGCCTTTGCCCCTGCTTTGCCGGTGGGCCATTGTTGCAGCCCTGTCCGACAAGGACGCGTCAGGCCACCACAGTGGCCCGGAAGAGCGTGCCCGCGCCGGAGACGCCGGCCTGTTCGCCCGCCGGTACGAAGACGGACTCGCCGGGGGTGAGCGGGTGCTCCCCGGCCCGGACGGAACCCGCGGTGCACAGCAGGATCTGCGGGGTCGTCAGGGTCAGGTCGTGCGGGGCCGCGCCCTCGGGGAGGACGTAGCGGGAGAGGCGGAACTCGTCGATGGGGGTCGCGTAGACCTCTTCGCCGTCGGGGGACGCCTCGGGGCGCAGGACGCCGGGGTCGCTCGCCTCGAAGCGGACGATGCGCAGGAGTTCGGGGACGTCGACGTGCTTGGGGGTCAGACCGCAGCGCAGGACGTTGTCGGAGTTGGCCATGATCTCGACGCCGAGGCCGTTCAGGTACGCGTGCGGGACGCCGGCGCCGAGGAACAGGGCTTCGCCGGGCTGGAGTTGGACGTAGTTGAGGAGCATCGCGGCGATGACGCCGGGGTCGCCCGGGTAGTGGTGCGCGATGTCGGCGTAGGGGGCGTAGGAGCCGCCGAGGCGTGCGCAGGCGGTCGCGGCCTCGGTGACCGTGTGGGCCATCTCGTCGCGGTCGGCGGAGAGCAGCGCCGTGAGGACCTCGCGCAGTGCGGCCTCTTCGGGGTGGGCGTGCAGCAGGTCGACGTACGGCTTCAGGGAGTCGACGTCCAGGCCGGCGAGGAGTTCGGCGGCCTCGTCGGGGGCGCGGAAGCCGCAGAGGCCGTCGAACTCGGTGAGGGCGCAGATCAGTTCGGGCTTGTGGTTGGCGTCCTTGTAGTTGCGGTGCGCGGCGCCGACGGGGATTTCGCGGCGCTCCTCGTCCTCGTAACCCTCCCTCGCCTGTTCGAGGTTGGGGTGCACCTGGAGGGAGAGAGGGGCGCCCGCGGCGAGGATCTTGAGGAGGAAGGGGAGGCGCGGGCCGAACCTGGCGACGGCCGCCGCGCCGAGTTCCTTCTCGGGGGCCTCGTCGATGAGCTCGGTGAGGGGACCGCGCGCGGTGCGCGAGGGCGCGCCGGGGTGGGCGCCCATCCACATCTCCGCCTGCGGTTCGCCGGTCGGCTCCACGCCGAGCAGCCGCGGGATGGCGGTGGTGGAGCCCCAGGCGTAGGGGCGGACGGTGTTCTCCAGGCGGTCCATGGTGTGTCTTCTTCTCCGTACGTACGCTGTTCGGCCGGCGTGACCCGAGATGCTCACCCGGCGGGAGCCACGAGGTTCGCGCGATGTGAGCCACCCTGCTCACGGGGCGTGAGCGGGGCGTGGGTCAAGATCAGGCCCCTGAAGCGAGCGCCAGGTAAACGGCGGCGAAATCCGTGACGGCGATCAGCTCGGCGAGGGTCTCCAGCTCGGTGCCCTCCTCCGGTCCGAGTTCGCTGATGGCGGTGTCGTGGCCGAGGGCGAGCTCGCGGGCCGCGGGGGCGGCGCTCAGTCCGCCGATCGGGCGGTCGCGGAGCAGCACCACGCGCGCGTGGAGGGCCTGCGCCTCCTCGACCCGGTCGCGGAAGAAGTCGTCGGGGTCCGCGCCAGCGGCGAGTGCGCCCGCGAGCAGCACGCTGTGCGAGGCGAGCGCCTCGGGGAGTTCGGCGGTGAGCGAGGGGCGGCCCGCGAGTTCGGCGAGCGCGGCGGTGAAACGGCGGCCCGCGGGGCCGGCGGAGGTGCCCTCCGTCCAGATCACCGGGAGTGCCTCGGCGAGCTCGACGGCGAGGGTCTTGGCGGGGTTGCTGTAGGTCGCGATGGCCGGTCCGCAGCGCTCGGCGACGAGGTCGAGGCGGTCGGCGACCTTCTGCAGTGCCTCGGAGGGTGCCGCGAGCAGGCCGGTGCGGTCCAGGAGCGCGAGCAGCGGGGTGAGCAGCGCCCACAGGACGCCGGGCGCGGACGCGGCTAGGGGCACCTCCACCTCGTACGGGGCGGTCGCCATGGGTACGAACAGGCCGTGCGTGCTCTCGATCGACTCGGTCACCGGGGAGTTCGACGGGGCTACGGCGGCGACGGTGCAGCCGCGCCGGTACGCCTGCTCGACCAGCAGCGAGAGGCCGGGTTCGGAGCCGTCCGGGGTGGCGATCAGGAGCAGGTCCACGGGGCCCGCCCAGCCGGGCAGCTCCCAGCGCAGGGCGCCTGCCGCGGGGGCGACGCCGCCCGGGGTGAGCCGGGTGACGGGGCAGCTGGTGCCGGCGAGGGTGCCGAGGAGTTCGGCGACGCCTGTGGCGGCCATGCCGGGGCCGGCGATCAGAACGGAGCGCGGGCGCCCGTCGGGCTTCAGGTCCGGGATGCCTGCCTCGGTGGCGTGCCGGACCGCGGTGCGGACGCGGGCGCCGGCCTCGGCGGCGCCACGCAGCAGCTCACGGCGGTCGGCGCGGGCGAGCGCGTCGGGGTCGTCGAGCAGCGATTCGTCGAGCATGGGTCGGCAGCCTCCGATCGCCGGGGGTACGTCCGGGCAGTCGCGACGGTGGTCGCTTGCGCTTGCGCGCCTCCGCGCTTACGCGGGGCGGCGGGCCTCGTCGACGAGCAGTACGGGGATCCCGTCGCGCACGGGGTAGGCGAGGCCGCAGCCCTGGCCGGTGCAGACCAGCTCCGCCTGGCCGTCCGTGTCCTGCTCCTTGAGCGGGGCGTGACAGGCGGGGCAGGCGAGGATCTCCAGGAGGCCCGCTTCGAGCGGCATGGTGTGTCCTTCCGAACAGTGGAATGCGGCCTGGTCAGGGTACCGCCGTGAGCGGCGGGGTGCCGGTCCCTGGGAGTGGGGTGGGGCGCCGGGGTGGGGGCGTATGGGTTTTCGCCCCCACCGCCCTACCCTGCCCGTTGTCCTGGGGGCTGCGGCCCCTTTCCCCCTGCCATCGCGCTTCGCGCTCGTCCTCAAACGCCGGACGGGCTGAAATCTCTCCGCCCGGCCGAGGCTGAAACGTCAGCCCCTGATGATCGCCAGGACCTCGTCCCGCACCTTCGTCATCGTCGCCTCGTCCCGTGCCTCCGCGTTCAGGCGGAGGAGGGGTTCCGTGTTGGAGGGGCGGACGTTGAACCACCAGTCGGCGGCGGTGACGGTGAGGCCGTCGAGTTCGTCGAGGGTGACGCCCTCCTGGCCCTCGTACGCCGTCTTGATCGCGGCGAGGCGGGCCGTCTGGTCGTCGACCGTGGAGTTGATCTCGCCGGAGGCGGCGTAGCGGTCGTACTGCGCGACCAGGCCGGAGAGCGTGCCCTCCTGGCCGCCGAGCGCCGCGAGGACGTGGAGCGCGGCGAGCATGCCCGTGTCCGCGTTCCAGAAGTCCTTGAAGTAGTAGTGCGCGGAGTGCTCGCCGCCGAAGATGGCGCCGGACCTGGCCATCTCCGCCTTGATGAAGGAGTGGCCCACGCGGGTGCGGACCGGGGTGCCGCCGTTCTCGCGGACGACCTCGGGGACCGACCAGGAGGTGATGAGGTTGTGGATGATCGTGCCCTTGCCGCCGTGCTTGGCGAGCTCGCGGGAGGCGACCAGCGCGGTGATGGCGGACGGTGCGACCGGGTCGCCGCGCTCGTCGACGACGAAGCAGCGGTCCGCGTCGCCGTCGAAGGCGATGCCGAGGTCGGCGCCCTCCTCGCGTACACGCTGCTGCAGGTCGACGATGTTCTTCGGGTCGAGCGGGTTGGCCTCGTGGTTGGGGAACGTGCCGTCCAGCTCGAAGTACATCGGCACGAGGGTCAGCGGCAGGCCGGCGAAGACGGTCGGGACGGTGTGTCCGCCCATGCCGTTGCCCGCGTCGACGACGACCTTCAGGGGGCGGATGGAGGTCAGGTCGACAAGCCCGCGCAGGTGCGCCGCGTAATCCTCCAACGTGTCCCGCTGGGTGATCGTTCCCGGCGTCGCGTCCGAGGACGGGGCGCCCGAGTCGAGCCAGGACTCCACGAGTTGGCGGATCTCGGCAAGGCCGGTGTCCTGGCCGACGGGCGCGGCACCCGCCCGGCACATCTTGATGCCGTTGTACTGCGCGGGGTTGTGGGAGGCAGTGAACATGGCGCCCGGCAGGTCGAACGCGCCCGACGCGTAGTACAGCTGGTCCGTCGAGCACAGGCCGATCTCGGTCACGTCGACGCCGCGCGCCGCCGCGCCGCGCGCGAAGGCACGCGACAGGCCGGGCGAGGAAGGCCGCATGTCGTGTCCGATCACGATCGCGGTCGCGGCGGTCACCTGGACGAAGGCCGCCCCGAACAGCTCGGCCAACGACTCGTCCCACTGGTCCGGGACCACTCCACGTACGTCGTACGCCTTCACGAGCTGCGACAGATCAGCAGTCACGGCCAACCCTCCAGAAGTCCACTTCGGTCACCCCAAACTACCCGCCCCGGCTGACAGTCCGCTGTGCAGCGGCTGATCGGACTACCCCTCGCGACGTGAGGTCGGCGGAGTCGGACGAGCCGGAGGCGTTGGAGGGGACTCAGTTGTCCGGTGAGCGCAGCACCCGCAGGTGGCCGCGGCGCGCGACCTGCACCGGGTCGACGGTGCGCGCGTTGCCGCCGCCACCGGCCTCCGCGGTGCGCTGCTGCGGGCGGGCGGCCTCGCGCACCGCGTTGGCGAGCGCTTCGAGGTCGTCACCGCTGGGGCGGGACGGACCGGAGGAGTCGGCGAGCCGGACGACCTCCCAGCCGCGCGGCGCGGTGAGGCGTGCGGCGTGCTCGGCGCACAGGTCGTAGCAGTGGGGTTCGGCGTAGGTGGCGAGCGGGCCGAGGACCGCGGTCGAGTCGGCGTAGACGTACGTCAGCGTCGCGACGGCGGGACGGCCGCAAGCGGTGCGCGAACAGCGACGTACAGGGCTCACGACGTTGGACGGTACCGCACTCTTGAGCGGGCCGCGACGACTCTCCCCCAGGTCACCCGACCGTGTCGTGGTGTGAAACGGCGCACACAACTCCCCTCGCACACCACGCTGACCAGGCACGACCCTCTTCGACGAGATACCGAACAGACCTGCATCCGATCACCACTTGGTGCAAACCCCGTCAATTGCCTTGAGATCGACGGTCTTGGAGGGATACGGAATCGAGCCCAAGCTTGGCCGGAATGGTCATCGGGTGACATCCCGAACACTCGTCGAGCGCTGTCCGCAACGATCATCGTGCGACATGTCGGGACGGTGTCCCGCGGCCGCGTGTGGCCGGGCGCCCGGAGCGTACGGGGACTACGCTTCGCCAGTGATGGACAACCCCGTACCGCCCCGCGCCGCCGCACCCGGGCCCCGCCGCCGTGACCGCCATGGACGAGGCATGCGCGGCCCCGTGGCGCCGCCGCAGGTGCCGCTCTCCGCGAGTCGTGCCGAGGTCTTCGCGGACCTGGTGCAGGACTCCGTGGAGCGGCTCGAACGGCGCTGGCCGCAGCTCGCCGACATTGACTTCCTCGTCCTCGAAGTGCCGCGTCTGGACGCTCCGGGCGACGCCTGGAGCGACGAGGCCGTGCCGCTGGGCGGCACGGTCCCGGCGCGCGAGGACCACCCCGCGCGCGTGGTCGTGTACCGGCGCCCGGTCGAGATCCGCACCAAGGGCCGCGACGAGCGCGCGGCCCTGGTGCACGAGATCGTCGTGGAGCAGGTCGCGGAGTTGCTGGGGCTCACCCCGGAGACGGTGGACCCCCGCTACGGCGAGGACTAGGGGTGTTTTGAAAGTCCTGTGCGGTGCCCGCGGTGCCCGCGCTGTCCGGTGCGTTCCCTCGGCGTGCCGGACGAAGGCCCTCGTACTGGACGTACTTGGGACTTCGGCCGGTGCGGCAAGGATGCGTGCCGGGCGCCGTGGGTGCTGTGCGGGACTTTCACAACACCCCCTAGCGGGCGGACCCACCCGGGCCGCGGCAGCCGGCCCGGGCTACTTCTGCAGGACCGAGAGGTCCTGCTCCGCCTGCGGCACCTCCACCGTCCCCCGGTCGTCCGGAAGGGTCTGGACCGTGAAGCCGGGCACGCCGCCCTCGGTGGCGGCGAGCATCCGGGAGGCGTAGACGGGGCCTCCGGAGAGCGGCTCGACCGTCAGCGCGTACGTCCCCTTGAGGCCGCTCGGGACCGGGAGTTCGACGTTCTGGGTGGTGCCGCCCTTGATCGTGTACGTCTTCGTCGCCGCCGTACCGCCCTCGCTGCCCGCGGAGGCGGTGACCTTGACCTTGGCGGTCCCGTCGGGGGCGGCCAGGGCGAGCGTGGACCCCTTGGCACTGTTGTCGGCGACCGTCGCGCGTGCGGCGATCGGGCCGGTCGCGGGGATGAAGGCGGTCTCCTGCTTGTCGCCCTTGCCGCGCACGACCCGCACGGCGGCCACGACCGGCACCGCCTTCTCGGTGGGCGTGAGCACCAGGGAACCCGCCTCGCCGCGCGTCAGGGCGCCGAGGTCGACAGCGGTGGTCATGCCGGACTTCACATGCACTGTCTCGTTGCCCGCGGGGGTGATCAGCCCGGAGGGCGTGGCGAGGCGCACCTTCAGGTCGGCGTCGTCGTCACCGCGTGCGAAGGCGACCAGGCGCACGGAGGTGGCGTCCTTGGGGATGCCGGGCAGTACGAGACTGCCCGAGGGGTCCGTGGAGGCGGCCAGCCAGTCCCCGCCGAGCTTGTCGTCGAGGGCCTGGACGGCGGCGGCGACCCGGCCGCTGCGGACGCTCACGTGGACGGTGACGTTGGTCTGCTGCTCGTCGGTCAGCGTGGACAGCAGGATCGGCTCGCTGGAGTGCGGCTGGACCGTGATGCCGTCCGCCACCGAGGACTTGAGGGCGCCGTCCTTGCCGTACAGCTCGATGTCGACGACGGCGGTGGAGTCGTCGGGGTTGGTCAGGTGTACGTAGTCGGTGCGGTCGGCGGTGGTGCCTGCGCCCGGGAACCAGAACTCGGTGTCCGGGGCGGTGCAGTTGGTGCCGAGCAGGCCGCGGCCGGTGCCCGCGGCGACCTCCGTGGTCTCCTGGATGGTCCAGCCCGGCGCGAACTTGCCCTCGGCGGTGCCGATGAGCGCGGGCGCCTCGGCCCCCGAGCTGTCCCCGGTGGCCGGCTTGCCGGGTTCCTTGGTCTCCAGGACGGGCTTGTCGGCCTTGCCCGCGGCCGTCTTGTCCGTCTTGTCGCCGGGCTTGTCGGTGGCCTTCTCGTCCGTCTTCTTGTCGGTCTTCTTGTCGGTCTTCTTGTCGGTCTTCTTGTCCTCGCTCGTGGTGTCGCCGTCCCCCGACTCCTCGGTCGCGGAGCGCAGTTCGGCCGTACCGTTCGCGCCCGCGCCCTGGGAGACCGGTGTGAACGACGTGTACGAGGTCTCGGCGAGGTCGGAGATGCTCGGCGCCGGGCAGAGCAGGCTGGTGCGCTCGACGGGCAGCCGGGCCGCGGCCTTCTCCGTGTCGCCGCCGGAGGCGGCCGGCGCGGTGAGCGCGGCGAATCCGGTGACGGCGGCGAGGGCGGTGGTGCCGACGATCAGGGACAGGGTCGTGCGGTTCACTGCTGGCTCCCGTCGGGGCGCTCACTGTCGTTGCCGTGTGGCGGCTGCGGCGGCATCGGGGGCTGCTCCGGGTCGTACGCCGCCGGGTCGTAGCCCTGGGTGTACGTCTGGTCGTACGACGCCTGCGTCCCCCCGTAGGCGTACGGGTCGTACTGGCCGCCCTGGTAGGGGTCTGCCTGGTACGGCTGCTCGTACGTGCCCGCCGGGTACTGCTGCTGGCCCTGGTACTGCTCGCCGCCGTAGGTGTTGTACTCGGCGCCCGCGTAGGTCGGGGTCTCCCACTCGTCGTAGGAGTGCTGCTGGGGGACCGCGGCCGGGGCGTCGGGTGTCTCCTGCGAAGGAGGAGACGGGATGTCGTAGTCCTGGGCGGTGTCCTGCCCTGTCTGTGCGGCCTGTTCCGCCTCGGCCTGGGCGCGCAGGCGGCGGGCGCGGCGGCCCTCGCCGGTGACCTCCTGGGCGGGGATGACGGGCTCTTCGGGGAGGTCGTCGTCGACGTCACGGCGCCGACCGGGCAGAGCGAGCACCACGAGAACGACGGCGAGCGCGCCCTGCGCCCACAGCCAGCCGGCGTGGCTCACCGGCGCGTCGAAGGTGACGTCCAACTTGCCACCGGAGGCGGGGAGTTCGAAGCCCTGCGCCCAGCCGTCGACCGTGGTGCGGGTGAGCGGGGTGCCGTCGAGCGTGGCGGTCCAGCCCTCGTCGGCGGTGTCGGCGAGGCGCAGTACGCGGCCCGCCGCGCCGGAGGGGATGGTCGTGTGGAGGTCGACGGGACCCGCGGCGATCGGCTGCGGGTCACCGGACTTGGGGACGATCGCGGCACGCGAGACCTGCCGGTCGACACGCCACAGGGCGCTGCCGTCCTGCTGGCTGAGCCGGGTCAGTCCGGGTGTGGCGTCGAGGACGCGGCTCATCTCGCGGGGTGCGCCCTTGTGGACGAGTACGTAGCGCACGGCGAAGCCGCCCAGTTCGTCGGCCTGGTCGGCGCCGGAGCCCGCGACCAGGTTGGCGACGACCTTGTCGAGCTTCTTGTTCTCGGTGTTCTCCGCGTTCTCCGCAGCGAGTTCGGCGTCGCCGAGGCGAGCGCCGGATCCGCGGACCAGGGTGTAGCCGACCCTGGCCGCCGAGGCGCTGTCGAGGACGAGGGTGCGGGCCTGGTCGCGGGTGCCGCTCTCCTCGGCGACGAACGCGGGCACCTGCACCGGGTCGCGGCGCTCCAGGGGCCCGTCGGCGCCGCGGATCATCCATCCGGCGGCGAGGAGCAGCGGGCCCGCGGCGGCGGCGAACGCGATGAGCGCGGCGACCGGCTGGCGCCAGCCGAAGCTCTGCTCGGCGACACGCGCGCGTGCCCCGTCCGCGCCGAGTGCGGCAGCGGCGAGGAGGGCGAGGCCGTAGACGAGGGTGGCGGGCCCGGCCCATGCGGAGCCGTTGGACAGGACGGCGAAGACGAGCGCCACCAGGGCGATGGCCCAGGCCGTCCGGATCCCGGCCTGCCGCTCGGAGCGCAGCAGGGCGGCCAGCGCGGCGAGCACGATGGCGATGAGCATCAGCCCGCTGACGGTGCCGGGGCCGCCCGGGCTCGCGCCGAGCAGGCCGAACGCGGAGGCCGCGCTGTCGCCGTACTCCAGACCGGCTTCCTTGAAGAAGCCGAACGGGAGCAGCGTCAGCGACCAGGGGGCGAGGATCAGCAGCGGGGTGCCGAGCTGGGCGAGAAAGCGCAGCCCGTAGGCCGCGATGTCGCCCCGGCGCACCGCGAGCAGGGCGATGCCGAGAATCAGCGCGATGGGCCACACGATCGGTGTGAAGGCCGTGGTGAACGTCAGCAGCAGGGCGTACGCCCAGGTCGCGCGCCAGCTGCCGCGCGACCCGGAGGAGTGCGCGAGGCCGCTCGCGGCGATGCCCGCGCGCGCGATGAGCGGCAGCAGGATCGCGAGGACGGCGGTGCCGAGGCGGCCACCGGCGAGCGCGCCGGCGGCGGCGGGCAGGAAGGCGTACGCGACGGAAGCCCAGGCGCGCAGCAGCCGCGACTCGACCAGGGGCCGCGAGGCGAAGTACGCGGTGAAGCCGGCCAGCGGCACCGAGCAGACGAGGAGCACGGTGACCGCGAGCCCGGTGGAGCCGAAGAGCAGGCTGGACAGCATGGCGACGAGCGCGAGATACGGCGGCGCGGACTGCGTGCCGCCCGCGCCGACCGGATGCCAGCCGTCGAGATAGCGCGACCAGAGCTCGGAGGAGTCGGCCGGCGCGGGCAGCAGCGCGCCGCCCGCCAGCGCGCCCCCGCCGAGCAGTTCGCGGCAGGCGATGAGCGAGACGAACAGCAGCACCACGAAGAGCATCGGGCCGGGCTTGCGGGCCACGCGCTTGAGCCTGGCGAACTGTTCGACCTCCAGGAAGTCGGCGTCGTCGCCGCCGGGTCCGGACTCGACCGCGCTGCCGTGCCGTCCGGCACCGGGGGCGACCTCGGGATCGGAGCGGCCCACGAGGCTGCCCGCGACCTGTTCGATCGTGGCCCGCACCGTCGCGCCGGGTGGCGGGAACAGCGCGCGCAGTTCACCCTTGTCGATCTGGGAGTTGCCGCGTCTGCGACGGCCCGCGATGATCCGCTCGGGCCGCAGCAGCGTCCCGAGGAGGCCGCGGATCTCGGCGGCGGCCTGGCCGGGGACCTTGCCGACGAGATACGCGACGGTGCGCACCAGGGTGCCGAGGACGAGCCGGACGAGGATCCAGGGCAGCGCCGCCGTACGGGCGTTGACGAGCAGGGTGTAGGCGGCGCCCGCCTTGTCGACCTTGTGCGGGGACGCGGAGGTGCGGCCCACGCAGTCGACGGTGCGGCGCTCGCGGGAGGCCGCCTCGGCATGTCGTACGACCGCTTCGGGGGCGATCAGGACGCGGTGGCCCGCGGCGGTGGCGCGCCAGCACAGGTCGACGTCGTCACGCATCAGGGGCAGCCGCCGGTCGAAGCCGCCGAGCTGCTCGAAGACGTCGCGCCGGATCAGCATGCCGGCGGTGGAGACGGAGAGCACGGGCTGTACGTGGTCGTGCTGGCCCTGGTCCTGCTCGCGGCGGTCCAGGCCCGTCCAGCGGCGGCCGGAGTGGGCGATGGTGACGCCGACTTCCAGCAGCTGCTTGCGGTCGTACCAGCCGCGGAGTTTGGGGCCGACGACGGCGACCTGCCGGCCGAGCTCCGCCTCGCTCTCGACGACCCGGAGCAGCTGGGACAGGGCGTCCGGCTCGGGGGCGCAGTCGTCGTGCAGCAGCCACAGCCACTGCTCGGGCTCGCCGTGCGGGAACTCCGGCAGGTCGTACGCGTCGTCGCGCCAGCTGCGGGTGACGGGGTCCCACCCGCTGGGGCGCTTGAGGTAGGGCAGGTCGTCCGGGGTCAGTACGCCCGCGCTGCGGGAGGCTTCCTCGACGGCCTGGCCGAAGCCGGTGCGCCGGGCGAGGTGCTGGACCCGGTCGGCGCCGAGCGCGTCGGTCAGCAGCTGGGCGGATTCGTCCGCGCTGCCGGTGTCGGCCGCCACCGCGTTCTGCACGGGGCGCTCCTGGCCGAGCAGCCCGGCGAGCGCCTCGGGCAGCCAGCGGGCGCCGTCGTGGGAGACGAGCACCGCGGTCACCACGTGACGCGGGAACTCAGGGGTGGCAGCGGTGTCGTGATGGGCTGCCGAATGGCTGTGCACGGACATCGAGGTACAGGCCCCGGTTCGATGGACTGCGGTGGACGTCTGTGTCCGGCGGGGACAGCGTGACGTCTCGGACGAGGGCCCACACTAACGGCTGGCCAACAGAGCGGCCCGCCGCCTGTGGACAACCCACCTGCGACGGGCCGATCGTTACGTAAGGGTGTGTGCCGATTGGTCGGCGGCACCCGGCCTTCGCGCTCACGCGCGCGTACGGATGTTTTCGGACTGCGGCCGCTTGACGATCGCCTGTACGACGCCCGCCCCGGGGCCCGACGTCCGAGGTCGGGACTTCTCAGGTCTCGGACAACCGCTCTCGAAGCAGCCGCTCCCGGACGACCGCTCTCAGATGGCTGCCTTCTTGAGGCGGCGGCGCTCGCGCTCGGACAGGCCGCCCCAGATGCCGAACCGCTCGTCGTTGGCGAGCGCGTATTCGAGGCATTCGGAACGGACTTCGCAGGCGAGGCAGACCTTCTTGGCCTCGCGGGTGGAGCCGCCCTTCTCGGGGAAGAAGGACTCGGGGTCGGTCTGGGCGCACAGCGCGCGCTCCTGCCAGCCGAGTTCCTCGTCCGCGTCGTCGACCAGCAGTTGCTGCACCAGCTCGGTCATGTGCGCCCCTCGTCTGTCTTTCGCGTCCCCGTGATGCTGCCGTTCCCGATTTCGGCTGAACGACACGAGTGAAATTACAAGTGTGCCGATCCGGGCCAGTCAAGCCGAGATCTGCTATTGGGCCCCTTATTCACTCTGCGGAACCAAGGCTATGCGGAAAGTGTTCAAATCGGCATAAACCCTGACAGCCATCGGAGGGCCTGACCGGGCCCCCGACCCGCTACAGGGAAGGACGCCCAGGAGTTCGATCTCGTTCCGACGCGAACATCGAAGCGAACCTGATCACATTCGGATCACGGGTTCGCGGCGAGGTTTGTGCGCCCGGTTGTGCGCCATGTGTCCGGGGCGGCTCCTGAACAAACCTTTCGCCAGCCAGATGAACCGGATGAGGTGAAACATCTCCCACATGGCGGACATCGAGTTGACAGCCGAAGTGTGAACCGGTGTCCTTGTGGGCATGCTCGCGAACTCGGCACTCACCTCGACCCGCTCCGCCGGGTCCCACGGTGCTGCCCGCGCTCGCTGTAGCTGTTTCTGTTGCTGTCCCAGCTGTTGAGTCCTCCGCGCTCCGGCTGATGCCTCCGCCCCCACCGGGGCGAACCCCCCGCCCGCACCAGGGCGCCCCTCCCGTCCGCGAACCGGGCGGAAATGGTCCTCCCCACCCCAGCACTCGATGCCGAGGAACCACCGCATCCATGAACAGCGACAGCGACCTCCAGATCGCCGGCGACATCCTCGAAGTACCCCACCTTCTCCAGCCGCCGCGCGAACACCCGGCCACCGTGGCCGACTTCGTCGGCCTGGCCCGCTCCATCGCCGCCGACCGCTCCCAGTGGGAGCACCTCGTCCGGTACGACGCCGCCTCCCGCTGGTACCACCGGCTGCGCACCGGCCCCGGCTACGAGGTCTGGCTGCTCTCCTGGGTGCCCGGACAGGGCAGCGGTCTGCACGACCACGGCAGCTCCTCCGGCGTACTCACGGTCCTGGACGGCGCCCTGACCGAGCGCACCGAGCGCGGCACGCGCGCGTTGAGCGCCGGCACGCAGCGGGTCTTCGCGCCGGGGTACGTCCACGAGGTCGCCAACGACTCCCTGGAACCGGCCGTCAGCCTGCACGTCTACTACCCGGGCCTGACCGAGATGCCGATGCACGCGTCGCAGTGCGCCGAGGCCGAGATCGAGGCCGAGGTCGAGGCCGAGGTCGCCTGAATCGCCTCACGCGTTGCCTGACCGCCTGACGCGTTGTCGTACCCGCCTGCAAGACTTGTCCTCATGCGCATTGTGGTTCTGGCAGGCGGTATCGGTGGTGCCCGGTTCCTGCGTGGTGTTCAGCGGGCCGTGCCGGACGCCGACATCACGGTCATCGGCAACACCGGGGACGACATCCATCTCTTCGGGCTGAAGGTCTGCCCGGACCTCGACACGGTGATGTACACGCTCGGCGGCGGCATCAACGAGGAGCAGGGCTGGGGGCGGGCCGAGGAGACCTTCCACCTCAAGGAGGAGCTCGCGGCGTACGGAGTGGGCCCCGAGTGGTTCGGGCTCGGCGACCGCGACTTCGCGACGCACATCGTGCGGACGCAGATGCTCGGCGCGGGCTACCCCCTCAGCGCCGTCACCGAGGCGCTGTGCGACCGGTGGAAGCCCGGAGTGCGCCTGCTCCCCATGTCCGACGACCGCGTGGAGACGCATGTGGCCGTCGAGACCGACGGGGAGCGCAAGGTGATCCACTTCCAGGAGTACTGGGTGCGGCTGCGGGCCTCCGTGGACGCGCTGGCCGTGGTGCCGGTCGGTGCCGAGCAGTCCAAGCCCGCGCCCGGTGTGCTGGAGGCCATCGCCGAGGCGGACGTGATCCTCTTCCCGCCGTCCAACCCCGTCGTCTCCATCGGCACGATCCTCGCCGTGCCCGGGATCCGCGAGGCGATCGCCGACGCGGGCGTCCCCGTGGTCGGCCTCTCCCCCATCGTCGGGGACGCGCCCGTGCGCGGCATGGCCGACAAGGTACTGGCGGCGGTGGGTGTCGAGTCCACGGCCGCCGCGGTCGCCGAGCACTACGGCTCGGGACTGCTGGACGGCTGGCTCGTCGACACGGTGGACGCGGGGGCCGTGGAGCGGGTGGAGGAGGCCGGCATCCGGTGCCGGGCCGTGCCCCTGATGATGTCCGACCTCGACACCACCGCACAGATGGCGCGTGAGGCGCTGGCGCTGGCGGAGGAGGTGCGGACACCGTGACCGAAGGGCGTGGGGGCGAACGCGGAGAGCCCGTGGGCTACCGGGTCTGGGCGCTGCCCGGGCTGCCCGAGGTCCGGCAGGGTGACGACCTCGCCAAGCTGATCGCCGTCGCCGAGCCCGCGCTCGTCGACGGGGACGTCCTGCTCGTCACCTCGAAGATCGTCTCCAAGGCGGAGGGGCGCGTCGTCGAGGCGACGGACCGGGAAGCGGCCATCGACGCCGAGACCGTGCGGGTCGTGGCGCGCCGCGGGGCCCTGCGGATCGTCGAGAACCGGCAGGGGCTCGTGATGGCCGCCGCCGGGGTCGATGCCTCCAACACCCCCGCCGGGACCGTGCTGCTGCTGCCCGAGGACCCCGACGCGTCCGCCCGGGCGATCCGGGACGGGCTGCGCGACGCCCTCGGCGTGAATGTCGGCGTCGTCGTCACCGACACCTTCGGGCGGCCCTGGCGGACCGGGCTCACCGATGTCGCCATCGGCGCCGCGGGCGTCCGGGTACTGGACGACCTGCGCGGGGGCACCGACGCGCACGGCAATCCGCTGAGCGCGACGGTCGTCGCCACGGCCGACGAACTCGCCGCCGCGGGCGACCTGGTCAAGGGCAAGGCCGCCGGGCTGCCCGTCGCCGTCGTGCGCGGGCTGGCCCATGTGCTGGCCGAGGACGACGGCGAGGGAACGCGGGCGATGGTGCGGGGTGCGCACGACGACATGTTCCGCCTCGGCACGTCGGAGGCCGTACGGGAAGCGGTGACCCAGCGGCGTACCGTCCGGGCTTTCACCGACGAGCCGGTGGACGCGGGCGCCGTCCGGCGGGCGGTCGCCGCGGCCGTCACCGCACCCGCGCCGCACCACACCACTCCCTGGCGGTTCGTACTGCTGGAGTCGCAGGACTCCCGGACCCGGCTGCTGGACGCCATGCGCGATGCGTGGATCGCCGATCTGCGGCGCGACGGGAAGACGGAGGAGTCCGTCGCCAAGCGGGTACGCCGCGGTGACGTGCTGCGCAAGGCGCCGTATCTGGTCGTGCCGTGCCTGGTCATGGACGGCTCCCACACGTACGGGGACGCGCGTCGAGACGGGGCCGAGCGGGAGATGTTCGTCGTCGCCGCCGGTGCGGGCGTCCAGAACTTCCTGGTCGCCCTCGCCGGGGAGCGGCTCGGCTCCGCCTGGGTGTCGTCGACGATGTTCTGCCGGGATGTCGTACGGGATGCGCTGGAGCTGCCGGAGGGATGGGACCCGATGGGGGCGGTGGCCGTGGGGCACGCGGCGGAGCCGCCCAGGCCCCGGCCGGAGCGGGACGCGGCGGCGTTCGTGGAGGTGCGCTGAGTCGGAGCGCGGGTGAGGTGCACCGAGTCGGGTGTACCGGGGGGCGGGGGCGCCTACCCTCGTAGGGCATCTGCTGTATCCCGAGCACCTCTGGGGCCTCCCTCGTGGCTGGACGTTTCGCTCCGCGACCCACGCGTACGACCGTGCGCGGCGGGCATGTCGCCGTGCCCCCGGGAGTGCCGCGCCCCGCGCCCGCGCGCCGGCGTACGTGGACGCCCGACGGGCCGCTCGACCTCGGGCTGGTGCTCGGGCCGCTGCGGCGAGGGCCTGGAGACCCGACCTTTCGTACGACGCCGGACGGGTCCGTGTGGCGGACCAGCCGGACGCCCGCCGGGCCCGGAACGCTGCGGGTCGCGCTGCGGGGCGGGGTGGCCGGCGGCGAGGCGTGGGGGCCCGGGGCCGAGTGGTTGCTGGAGCAGCTGCCCGAGATGCTCGGCTCCTCGGACGACCCGTCGGCGTTCGAGCCGCGGCACCGGATCGTGGCAGCCACGCGCCATCTGCGGCCCGGGCTGCGGTTGACCCGCACCGGGCTGGTGCTGGAGTCGCTCATCCCCTCCGTGCTGGAGCAGAAGGTCACCACGGACGAGGCGTACCGGGCATGGCGGTTGCTCGTACGGAAGTACGGGGAGCCGGCGCCGGGGCCCGCGCCCGAGCGGATGTACGTGATGCCCGCGCCGCGGACCTGGGCGCTGATCCCGTCCTGGGAGTGGCACCGGGCCGGGGTCGACAACAAGCGGGCCTCGACGATTCTGCGGGCGGTCCGGGTGGCGGCGCGGCTGGAGGAGGCCGTGGGGTTCGCGCCGGAGGCCGCGCGGGCCCGGCTGGAACTGGTGTCGGGGGTGGGGCCGTGGACCTCGGCGGAGGTGGTGCAGCGCAGTCATGGGGATCCGGATTCGGTGACGGTCGGGGACCTGCACCTTCCCGGGATCGTGGGGTATGCCCTGGCGGGCGACCGGGACGCGGACGACTCCGTGATGTTGTCGTTGCTCGCGCCCTATGCGGGGCAGCGGCATCGGGCCGCTCGGTTGATCCTGCTGTCGGGGCGTACGCCTGCGCGGCGGGCTCCGCGGATGTACCGGGGGGACATCGGGCGGTTGTGAACCCCGGCGAGCCGGGCCGGGGTGGGGGCGGGGGCCACTGGCTTTTTCGCCCCCTCCGCCCCTTCCCGTCCCGTCCTCCTGGGGGCTTCGCCCCCTTTCCCCCCTGTCGCGCTTCGCGCTCGTCCTCAAACGCCGGACGGGCTGAAACCTCTACTGGTCCGACGAGAAGCGGATCGACGCCGCCGGGATCCTCGCGTCGCACCAGATGCGTGCGCCCTCGCGGAGTTCGTTGTCGGGGCCGATGATCGCGCCGTCGCCGATGACCGTGCCGGTGAGCAGGGAGCGTTCGCCGATGCGGGCGTGGGCGCCGATGAGGGAGTCGGTGATGACGGCGCCGGGTTCGACGACGGCGCCGTCGAGGAGCGTGCTGCCGGTGATGCGGGCGCCCTCGCCGACGTACGCGCCGTCGCCGACGACCGTGCCTCCGGTCAGCTTGGCGTCCGGGGCGACGGAGGCGGTGGGCAGGACCAGGCGATCGCCGCAGCGCCCGGGGACGGCCGGGGAGGGGGCGCGGCCCAGGACCAGGTCGGCGGAGCCGCGTACGAAGGCCTGGGGGGTGCCGAGGTCCAGCCAGTAGGTGGAGTCGACCATTCCCTGGAGGTGGGCTCCGGTGGCGAGGAGGTCCGGGAACGTCTCGCGTTCCACCGAGACCGGGCGGCCCGCCGGGATCGTGTCGATGACCGAGCGGCGGAAGACGTACGCCCCCGCGTTGATCTGGTCGGTGACGATCTCCTCGGGCGTCTGCGGCTTCTCCAGGAACGCGGTGACGCGGCCGGTCGCGTCCGTGGGGACGAGACCGTAGGCGCGCGGGTCCTCGACACGGGTGAGGTGGAGGGACACGTCCGCGCGGGACGAGCGGTGCGTGGCGACCAGCGCCGGGATGTCCAGGCCGGTCAGGATGTCGCCGTTGAAGATCAGGACCGGGTCGTCGGGCCCGGAGTGCAGCCGCGCGGCCACGTTGCGGATGGCGCCGCCCGTGCCGAGGGGCTCCTCCTCGGTGACGTATTCGAGGTGGAGGCCCAGCGCCGAGCCGTCGCCGAAGTACGGCTCGAAGACCTCGGCCAGATAGGAGGTCGCCAGGACGATGTGCTCGACGCCCGCCGCTCTCGCTCGCGCCAGCTGGTGGGTGAGGAAGGGGACACCCGCCGCCGGGACCATCGGCTTGGGGGTGTTCATCGTGAGCGGACGCAGCCGGGTGCCTCTGCCGCCGACCAGGAGGATCGCTTCTGTCACCTGTCGTCTCTGCTTCCTGCTGGGGCCCGCCGAAACGGTGTCACGGCGGGCCAGTGTATGCAGACCGTTCGATGGCGCCTTCGACGGCCGCACCAGCAGTTATCGCCCCTGGTAGCGGGCCGCCGTGGTCCGGGCCGTGCCGAGCTTGCCGTACAGGAGCCTTCCGGGGCACTCCGTGGCGAACCCGTCCCGATGGCCGGAGATCACATTGAGTCGTACGTTCTTTCCTTTTCGGTAGAGATTGCCACCCCCGGACTTCAGGTATGTCTTGCCGCGCGGATTCGCACCGTAGAGACCGAGCTTCCATGCGGTGAGCCGGGCGATGGCCTTGAGCGCGGCACGGGTCGGCTTGGTGGAGCCGTAGGTGCCGAGGACGGCGATCCCCATGCTGTTGGTGTTGAACCCGAGAGTGTGGGCGCCCATGACGGGTTTTGCCACACCGCCCGCACGACCCTCGTAGATGTTCCCGCACTTGTCGACGAGGAAGTTGTAGCCGATGTCGCGCCAGCCACTGCTCTCCACGTGGTAGCGGTAGATACTGCGGATGACCGAAGGAGCTTGGGAGCAGCTGTACTTGTTGCCCGAAGCCGTGTGGTGCACGAAGGCCGCCTTGACCTTCTTCGTGTAGACGAAGCCGCGCTCGCGCAGCCGCTCGTCGGCGCCCCAGCCGCGGCGGGTGATGATGCGCGGGCGCGGTCCGATGTACGGCTGGAGGCGCCGTTCGCCGTCCTGGACGGACGGCAGTTCCCGGGTGGCCGGGTCCCGTTCGGTCTGCTGCTTGGTGAGCGCCGGGATCTCCGTGGCGCCGAGCGGGGCGAGTCCGGCGTTGGCGGCGGAGGCGTCGACCGTCTCCGCGGTGAGCGCGGCAGCCGCGCCGGTCGATACGGCCGCAGACACGCCTGATACGGCCGATGCGCCGCTCGCCGGCTCCGCCCGTAGCGCCTCCGCGTGGCCGGCCGGGGCACTGACGGGATCCGCGCCGGGGTCCACCAGTTCGAGGTGCATGCCCCTGGGAAGCGGGGAGTCGGCCGTCACCCCCGTCCGTTCGTCGCCCGCCTCCAGCGCTGCCTGGACGCGCACCTCGACGCCGTCCGAGGCGCCCACCCACAGCGGTGCGGTGGCCCCGCGGACGCGTCCCGAGGTGCGCTCGGCGCTGTCCAGGTCGGCCGCGTCGTCGGAGTAGTGCGTCTCGACGTCCTGCCAGCCGGACCAGTGGGTGGTTCCGGCGGCGCGGGTGCGGACCTGGACGCGGCCGTGCAGTTCACTGTCGGGGTTGTCCCATACGACGCCGACCAGCGAGAACGACCGTACGTCCCGTCTGGAGAGCCCCTGTTCGGCCGCGGTGGAGCCGAGCGCCCGGGTGCCCGCGAGGGGGACGAGCGGCAGGGACTGGGTGCTGCCGGGGGCGGCCGGCTCGGACGTCCGCGCCGGGGCTCCGGCCTGCGCCGGGGCGGGCAGGGCCAGCGGAAGGGCGAGTGCGGCCGCACAGGTGACGCCGACCGAGGTAGCAAGGAATCCACGCATGCTCCTGATCCTGGACATAGTCATACATATCTGTCCATCCGGGAATTGACGGACCGTCGGCTGCGCTCGTCCGAACCGGTGGCCCTCCGAGGCCCGTCCGGGGGCCCGGGTTGACCCGACCGGGCGGCCCCGCCACGGCCCCCGCGTACGCTTGCCCGCGTGAACGCCACCGACCGCACCCCTGCCGACCTGCTGCGATCCGCGCTCGCCGCGGACCCCGCGCGCCCCCTGGTGACCTTCTACGACGACGCCACCGGCGAACGGGTCGAATTGTCCGTGGCCACCTTCGCCAATTGGGTGGCCAAGACCGCCAACCTCCTCCAGGGCGAGCTGTCCGCCGAGCCCGGGGACCGGGTCGCGCTGCTGCTGCCCGCGCACTGGCAGACGGCGGTGTGGCTGCTGGCCTGCTCCTCGGTGGGCGTCGTCGCGGACGTCGCGGGCGACCCGGCCGCCGCCGACCTCGTCGTCAGCGGGCCCGACACCCTCGACGCCGCGCGCGCCTGCTCCGGCGAACGGATCGCCCTGGCGCTGCGGCCGCTCGGCGGACGCTTCCCGCAGCCGCCCGCCGGTTTCGCCGACTACGCCGTCGAGGTGCCCGGCCAGGGGGACCGCTTCCAGGCGTACGCGCCCGTGGACCCGGAGGCACCCGCGCTGATCGTCGCCGGGGGCGAGTACACGAGCGCGGAGGTCGTCGAACGGGCCCGGGCCGACGCACCCGCGCTCGACCTGACCGGGCCCGGGTCGCGCCTGCTGTCCGGGGCGTCGTACGACACGTGGGAGGGGCTCAGCGCCGGGCTGTACGCGCCGCTCGCGACCGGCGCCTCCGTGGTGCTGTGCCGCCATCTCGGGCAGCTGGGCGAGGACGCCCTCGCGAAGCGGATCGAGAGCGAGCGGGTGACGGCTACGCGCCGTTAGCGGAACCGGGCCAGGTCACCCGTTCGGCCCTCCAACGGCCGCGCCCCACCCCCACCCCGCGCCATCGTCGTAGGAGCACCGCAGGACGACACGCTCGCACGCCATGAGGGGTGGACCGCTCCGTGACCGACAGCGCAGGCATGCCCTCGGGAGCATCCCCGACCGGCGCCGGGGTCATACGACGGCGGCGGCGGCTGCTGCGGTACACCGCGATCGGGGTCGCCGTGCTGGTGCTGGGCGTGGCCGGGGCCGGCTGGGCCGCGTACGAGAAGCTGGACGCGAACATCACGCCGGACAACGCCGCGGCCGCCGAGCTCGCCCGGTACGAGAAGGAGCGGCCCACCGCGCTGGTGCGCGACGCGCAGAACATCCTGCTGATCGGGTCGGACTCGCGGTCGGGGGACGAGAACCGCAAGTACGGGCGCGACTCCGGCACCGAGCGGTCCGACACCACGATCCTGCTTCACCTGTCCGCCGACCGGCGCAGCGCGACCGCCGTCTCACTGCCCCGCGACCTGATGGTGGACGTGCCCGGCTGCCGCCGCCCGGACGGCACCCGCACCGAGCCGGTGTTCGCGATGTTCAACTACGCCTTCGCGACCGGCGGCTCGGCCTGCACGATCCGGACCGTCGAGAAGCTCACGAACATCCGTGTCGACCACCACATGGTCGTGGACTTCTACGGCTTCAAGGAGATGGTCGACGCGGTCGACGGCGTCGAGGTGTGCCTGAAGGCCCCGGTGAACGACAAGGCGGCCAAGCTGCGGCTGCCCGCGGGCAAGGTGACGCTCGACGGCGAGCAGGCGCTCGGATACGTACGCGCCCGCAAGTCCCTCGGCGACGGCAGCGACACCGACCGCATGGAACGCCAGCAGCGTTTTCTCGGCGCGCTCGTCAACAAGGTGCAGAGCAACGACGTCCTGCTCAATCCCGTGAAGCTCTATCCGGTGCTCGACGCGGCCACGTCCTCCCTCACCACGGACCCGGAACTGGCGAGCCTGCGCGGGCTGTACCAACTCGTGCGCGGCCTGCGCCACATCCCCACGGAACGTGTGCAATTCCTGACCGTGCCGCGGACTCCGTACGTCCACGACACCAATCGCGACCAGCTCGTGGAGCCCGCGGCGAAGGAACTCTTCGCGCGGCTGCGCACGGACACCGCCGTCGAGGTCACGAAGGAAACCCCGAAGCAGCCCCCCGAGCGGACCCCGACGCCCACCCCGACGCAGGCCCCGCCGACGCAGGCCCAGACGCCGCAGGCCCAGACGCCGCTTCCGAAGAAGAACCCGACCGAAGACGGCGGCGAAGGCGCGTACGACTCGTCGTCCGAATCCGAGTACGAATCCGAGTACGACTACGAAGAGGAGTCGTACGACGACGGAAAGTCCGCCGGAAAGCGGGCCGGTTCTCGTGCCGGTACTCCCGATCCCGCACCCACTTTCCGCGGAAACACGGCCGCCGAGGACACCTGCGGGTAAAGCGCACGCCAAGGCGGGGAACGCCTGAGCTAAGAACTCTCTGAGAAATAAGGCGGATTGCCCAGTTGTAGGGGGTGGAATTTGTCACCGTCGTCGCTTGACGCTGAACTGGGCGGATAGTGTGAGCGATCCGGTGCACCCGACCACGAGGACCGACCTGGGGTCGCGCACTGCTGGACCGACTGACCGAGCGCCTTCTGAGGGGGGAAAGGCGCCGCGTGGCCCCGACGGAGGACTCAAGCAACCGTGGACGCGCAAGGCCGTGGGCGGGCGGACGATATCGACCCCGCAGACCAGTGGGTACTCAACCCCAATACCGGTGACTACGAACTGCGACTGCAGCCTTCCGCTGCGCAGTCGGGAGTTCCCGGTCCCCGTAGATCCGCCCGTCGTGCGGCTCCCGCTGCGGCGGGCGGACGCACCGCGCCGGGCCGGGGTTCGCGCCAGGCTTCCGGCGCCGTTTCGGACACCGAGGTGCCGGGGCCGCGCAGACGCCGCGGCGCGCCGGCCGAGCCGCCTCCCGGGCGGCGGCGGGGACGGACGAAGTCCAAGAAGTCGCGGACGAAGAAAATACTGCTGTGGACCGGCGGCACGATGGCCTTCGTGCTCATCGCGGTCTCCGCGGCGGCCTACGCCTACCTCAAGCACCTTGAGGGCAACGTCACCACGAAGGACGTCGGTGACGCGGCCAAGAGCGGCTTCAGCAAGGACGAGGCCTTCAACCTGCTGATCATCGGCACGGACAAGCGCACCGGTTCCGGCAACGAGGGCTACGGCGACAAGAACAGCGTCGGGCACGCCGACACCAACATCCTGCTGCACGTCTCCAAGGACCGAACGAACGCGACCGCGCTGAGCATCCCGCGCGACCTGATCGTGAACGTCCCGGACTGCGACACGATTCAGGACGACGGCAGCATCAAGACCATCACGGGCACGGACAACGTGCGCTTCAACACCAGCCTCGGCCAGGAGAAGCGGGACCCGGGCTGCACCATGCGCACGGTCAAGGCGGTCACCGGCATCGTGCCGGACCACTTCGCGATGGTCGACTTCAACGCGGTCAAGACGCTGACCTCGGCGGTGGGCGGTGTCGAGGTCTGTCTCGCCAAGGACGTCAACGACCCCGACTCGCATCTCAAGCTCTCTGCCGGGAAGCACAACATCGAGGGTGAGCAGGCACTCGCCTTCGTCCGCACCCGGCACAGCTTCGGCAACCAGGGCGACCTCGACCGCATCAAGGTGCAGCAGCAGTTCATGGCCTCGCTGATGCGCAAGATGAGCTCCAGCAAGACCCTCACGAGCCCCACCAAGCTGCTGGATCTGGCCGAGGCGGCCACCAAGGCGCTCACCGTGGACAAGGGCATCGGCAAGGTCAGCACGCTCAAGGACATGGCCATGGAGCTGAAGAAGGTGCCACCGAAGAACATCTCGTTCACGACGGTGCCCGTGATCGACAACCCGGCCGAGAAGGTCCACGCGACGGTCGTGGTCGACCCGACGAGGGCCCCCTCGCTCTTCTCCGCCATCAAGGACGACGTCTCGCTGACGACCGTCAAGCAGAAGGCGAAGAAGGAGAAGGCCGCGGTCGCCGCCCGCCTCAAGGGCTCCCGCTCCACCGCCTCCGACATCCGGGTCGACATCTACAACGGCGGCGCCGAGTCCGGCTCCGCGCAGGAGACCCTCAACTGGCTTCAGAACGACGAGGGCGTGCTCAAGTCGAGCCAGCTCGGCAACGCGGACGCGCCGCTCAGCAAGACAACCCTCGAGTACTCTCCCGACCAGGCTGATCAGGCACGGAAGTTGGCGGACCTCATGGGGCTGCCCGCTTCGGCGATGAAGCCCGGCGAGAGTGAGAAGAACGCCCAGGGACTTCCGGCGATCGTGCTGACCCTGGGCAAGGACTTCAAGGGCGCCGGGGTCCCGATGACCTCCAAGGCGCCGGACGTCGAGAAGTCCACAGCGGACAAGACGGTGTGCGCCAAGTGAGCTGACGGATGCGTCCCCGCGCCGTACGAAGTCGTACGCGCGCGGGGACGCACTCGTATGCGGTGTGGCGCCAGGGGTGGGGAGAACAGCGGGATGGCGCAGAGTGGTGTGCGCGGGGAGCGCACGCGGCGGGGCGTAAGGCGGGCCGGCGGACCGGGGAGGGGAAACGGTTCAGCGCCGGGTACGGCGCAGGACCCGACCCCGGTCGCGGGCTCGGACCCGGCTTCGGACGGGGGCGGCAGCGGCGGCCGGGGCGGCTCCGGTGGCAGCCGGCGCGCTTCCGGCGGCCGGCGCGGCAGGCAGCGGTCCGGTCGGCGCAGACCCGGCCGGCACCGTGTGCTGCGCTGGTTCGCGATAACCGTGGCCGTCCTGATACTCGGGACGGCCGGCGCCGGATACCTCTACTACCTGCACCTGAACGGCAACATCAAGAAGGGCCAGCGCAACAGCGGTGAGTCAGGGGTCAAGAAGGGGGAGGCCAACGCGGACGGGCAGACCCCGCTGAACATCCTGATGATCGGCTCCGACAGCCGTAACTCGGCGAAGAACGTGAAGCTGGGCGGCGACAAGGACAGCGTCGGCAGCAAGCCGCGGGCCGACGTCCAGATGCTGATCCACCTGTCCGCGGACCGCAAGAGCGCCTCCGTCGTGAGCATTCCGCGGGACACCCGGGTCGACATCCCGAAGTGCACCGACCCCGACACCGGGGCGAAGTACGCCGCGAAGAACACCATCATCAACGAGTCGCTGGCCCGTGGCGGTCCGGGCTGCACGCTGGCCACCTGGCAGAACCTGACCGGGGTGTACATCGACCACTGGATGATGATCGACTTCGCCGGTGTGGTGGACATGGCGGACGCGGTCGGCGGCGTGGACGTCTGTGTGCGGCAGAACGTGTGGGACCGTCCGCTGCCGGGGGTGGGCGGCGGATCCGGCCTGAAGCTGAAGGCCGGCACGCACAACGTCAAGGGCGAAGAGGCCCTGCAGTGGCTGCGCACCCGGCACGCCTTCTTCAGCGACCTGGGCCGCGCCAAGGCCCAGCACATCTACATGAACTCGATGATCCGCACGCTGAAGAACCAGAACGTGTTCACCGACGGCGGGCGTCTGACGGACCTGGCGGAGGCGGCGACCAAGTCCCTCAAGGTCTCCGAGGAGATAGGGACGGTCAAGAAGCTGTACGACCTCGGTATGCAGCTCAAGACGGTGCCGACCAGCCGGTTCACCATGACGACCATGCCCACGATCCAGGATCCGCTGGACAAGGACCACCTCGTGCCCGCGGCCACGGACGCGGACAAGGTGTGGGCGATGGTCCGCGGCGACGTGTCGTTCGACAAGGGCGGCAAGGTCGGCAAGGCCGGCGCGTCCGCGTCGCCCGGCCCCTCGGCGACGAGCACCGGCCCCGCGGCCGCACCGGCGGGCACGCTGGCGGTCAGCGTCGTCAACGGCACGGGCGGCGACGACGTGGCGGCGGTGGGACAGCGGGCCACGGCCGTCGCGAGCACCCTGCAGGGCAAGGGGTTCACCCGGGCCCTCGCCAGTACGACGCCGGACCCGCAGGCACGGACCCTGGTGACGTACGCGAAGGGCGCGGGTGCTCAGGGGAAGGCCGACGCCCTCTCCGTGGCCACCGCACTGGGTGTGCCGAGCGGCCAGGTGCGTGCCTCGGACGACGTCACCGCGCTCACGCTGACCGTCGGCGCCGACTGGCGCAGCGGCGCCGCCTATCCGAAGCAGTCGGTTCCGTCGGCCGGTGACCTGCCCGTCAGCGCGGACGCGGTGCACGGTGCGGACACCGGGGACTGCATGGAGATCTACAAGCCCTACCGGTTCTGAGGCGCGGTTGGGAGGGGCCCGGTTCCGGGATCCCGGTTCCGCGGCCCCGACGAACCCGCCGGCTCTCCACAGGGAATTCTTACCTGGCTGCAGAATGATGAGGCGTGTTCAGGTCCGGCCGGCTCGGAAACGTCGGCGAAACCCTGATCGGAGCACCCTCAAGTACGCTCCCGTCGAAGCCGGTCCGGTGTGCCGGACGGGGGTCGAGGGGCCGCGGCAGACAAATCGGTGTGCGTCGGGTGATGACCTGACGGGCCTGTCGTGCGTCTAACACCACACAAGCGTCCACAGAGACGGACGCGACGGCGCAGGGGCGCAGCACAGGGACACAGAGCGCGGGACGGGCCCGTTCGGCGGGCGCAGGGTGGGGAGGCACGGAGATGGCGCAGAGCAGTGTGCGTGGGGAGGGAACGCGACCACGCGCCGGGCAGGCCGGCGGGCCGGACCTGGACGAGGGCCGCCACGACGGGCACGGCGGCCGGTCGGACGGCGCGGGTGACGGCGACGGTCCGCGACCGCAGCCGCGCGGGCACGGCCGGCACGGCGGAGGCGGTGGGCGCCGGCGCGGGGGCGGAGAGCGCCCGCGCCGCAGACGTCGCATCCTGCGCTGGTCGGCGACGGTTCTGGCGGTCCTGATACTCGGCACCGCCGGTGCCGGTTATCTCTACTACCAGCACCTGAACAACAACATAAAGAAGGACAAGCTCAACATCGGGGACGAGAAGGACAGGGCCGCCGAGTCCAAGGCGAACGCGGCCGGCCAGACCCCGCTGAACATCCTGCTGATCGGTTCGGACGCGCGGGACACCAAGGAGAACCAGAAGCTCGGCGGCGCCAAGGACACCTTCGGCGGGGTGCCGCTCGCCGACGTCCAGATGCTGCTGCACGTCTCCGCCGACCGCACCAACATGTCGGTGGTCAGCATGCCGCGCGACACGCTGCTGCGGATGCCCAAGTGCACGGACCCGGACAACGGCAAGGTGTACCCGGCGACCGTCGGACGGCTGATGACCAACGAGTCGCTCGGCCGCGGCGGCCCCGGCTGCACGGTGGCCACCTGGGAGAAGCTCACCGACATCCACATCGACCACTTCATGAAGATCGACTTCTCGGGTGTGGTGTCGATGGCGGACGCGATCGGCGGCGTCCCGGTGTGCGTGGACGCGAACATCTACTCCAAGGACAGCCTGGGACACGGCTCCGGGCTGAAGCTGGAGAAGGGCACCACCTACATCAAGGGCAAGCAGGCCCTGCAGTGGCTGCGGACCCGCTACGGCTTCGAGGACGGCAGCGACATCGCGCGGGCCAAGGCGCAGCACCAGTACATGAACGCCATGGTGCGCCAGCTGCGCGAGAACGCGACGCTGAGCAACCCGGGCAAGCTGCGCTCGCTCGCCGAGACGGCCACCAACGCGCTCACCGTCGACGAGGGCCTGGGCACGGTGGCGAAGCTCTACGACCTCAGCAGCGAGCTGAAGAAGGTGCCCACCAAGGGCATCACCATGACGACGATGCCGTTCCGGTACGTCGGCGCGCGCGTGGAGCCCACGGAGGACGCCACGAAGCTGTTCCGTCTGGTCCGCGAGGACATCTCGCTCGACGGCACGAACAAGAAGAAGACGAGCACCGCGGAGAAGGCCTCCTCGGACCCGGCCGCGGCGGCCGGCGAGATCGGTGTGCTCGTGCAGAACGGCACCCGGACGACCGCGCTCGGCCCGGTCTCCGGGCGTGCGACCACGGTGAGCAACCTGCTCCTCGGCAAGGGCTTCACGCGGACGACCGCGGACACGACGACGGCCACCTCCGCGGAGAAGACCGTCATCCGCTACCCGAGCGCCGATCTGGAGGGCGACGCACAGAAGGTCGCCAAGTCGCTGGGGATCCCGTTCAGTTCGGTGAAGAAGTCGACGGACGTCTCGGGCGTCACGCTCGTGGTCGGTGCCGACTGGCGCACGGGCACGACGTACAAGGCCAAGGCGGAGGACGACACGACCCCGGACACGGCGGAGGCCCTCAACGGCGCCAAGACCGACGCCTGCATGAAGGTGAACCCCGCCTTCACCTGGTCATAAGGCGTTCCCCGTACGGCAGTTGGGCCCCTCTCCGGCGCGGAGAGGGGC
>NZ_JBEXDZ010000096.1:0-34639 GCF_040606085.1 Streptomyces sp. NPDC005485
AGAGTGGCCGCGCGGTTCTGCGCGCACGCCCCGCCGCGCGGGCCCGGCCCCGCCCCCCCCCCGCGCGGGGCCGCGCCCACCCCCCCGCCCCCCCCCGCCGCTTTGTCAGCGGCACCCGATAGCCTGCACAAACACGCGATCGAAGAAGGGGGCTGGGGTGCGGGTACTGGGTGTTGACCCCGGGCTGACCCGGTGTGGTGTCGGAGTGGTCGAAGGAGTCGCCGGCCGGCCCCTGACCCTGCGCGGTGTCGGAGTCGTACGCACCCCGGCGGACGCCGAGTTGGGCCTGCGACTCGTCGCCATCGAGCAGGGCATCGAAGAATGGCTGGATGAGTACCGACCCGAAGTCGTCGCCGTGGAACGGGTGTTCAGCCAGCACAACGTACGGACCGTGATGGGCACCGCCCAGGCCAGTGCCGTCGCCATGCTCTGCGCGGCCCGCCGCGGTCTCCCCGTCGCCCTGCACACGCCGAGCGAGGTCAAGGCCGCCGTCAGCGGCAACGGACGCGCCGACAAGGCCCAGGTCGGTGCCATGGTCACCCGCCTGCTCCGGCTCGAAGCGCCGCCCAAGCCCGCCGACGCGGCCGACGCCCTCGCGCTCGCCATCTGCCACATCTGGCGCGCCCCCGCGCAGAACAGACTCCAGCAGGCGGTCGCGCAGAACCGACTCCAGCAGGCCGTCGCCGCGCACGCCTCGCACCACGCATCGAAAGGCCGTACCGCATGATCGCCTTCGTCAGCGGCCCGGTCGCCGCCCTCGCCCCCGACGCCGCGGTGGTCGAGGTGGGCGGCGTCGGCATCGCCGTCCAGTGCACCCCGAACACGCTCTCCACACTGCGCATGGGGCAGCCCGCCAAGCTCGCCACCTCCCTCGTCGTCCGCGAGGACTCCCTGACTCTCTACGGCTTCGTGGACGACGACGAGCGAGGGACCTTCGAGCTGCTGCAGACCGCGAGCGGCGTGGGCCCGCGCCTCGCCCAGGCGATGCTCGCCGTGCACACCCCCGACGCGCTGCGCCGCGCGGTCGCCACCGGCGACGAGAAGGCGCTCACCGCCGTTCCCGGCATCGGCAAGAAGGGCGCGCAGAAGCTCCTCCTGGAGTTCAAGGACCGGCTGGGCGAGCCCCTCGGGACGAGCACGGGGATCGGTGCTCCGATCTCCACCGGCTGGCGCGACCAGCTGCACGCCGCGCTGATCGGCCTCGGCTACGCGACCCGCGAGGCCGACGAGGCGGTCTCCGCGGTCGCCCCGCAGGCCGAGGCCGCGGAGGGCACGCCCCAGGTGGGTCAGCTGCTGAGGGCGGCCCTGCAGACCCTGAACCGCGCCCGCTGACCGACGACCTCCGTAAGGCACACACATGAACTGGGACGACACGACCGACACCCCCGCCGACGAGCGGCTCGTGGGCTCTGTCGCCGACCGCGAGGACCAGGCCGTCGAGGCCGCGCTGCGCCCCAAGGACCTGGACGAGTTCATCGGTCAGGAGAAGGTCCGCGAGCAGCTCGACCTCGTCCTGCGCGCGGCACGCGCGCGTGGCGCCACCTCCGACCACGTGCTGCTCTCCGGCGCCCCCGGCCTCGGCAAGACCACCCTCTCGATGATCATCGCGGCCGAGATGGGCGCCCCCATCCGCATCACCAGCGGCCCCGCCATCCAGCACGCGGGCGACCTCGCAGCGATCCTCTCCTCGCTCCAGGAGGGAGAGGTCCTCTTCCTCGACGAGATCCACCGGATGTCCCGGCCCGCCGAGGAGATGCTCTACATGGCGATGGAGGACTTCCGCGTCGACGTGATCGTCGGCAAGGGCCCCGGCGCCACCGCCATCCCGCTCGAACTCCCCCCGTTCACGCTCGTCGGCGCCACCACGCGCGCGGGCCTGCTGCCGCCCCCGCTGCGCGACCGCTTCGGCTTCACCGCGCACATGGAGTTCTACGAGCCCGCCGAGCTGGAGCGCGTGATCCACCGCTCGGCGGGCTTGCTCGACGTCGAGATCGGCGCGGCGGGCGCCGCCGAGATCGCCGGCCGCTCCCGGGGCACGCCCCGCATCGCCAACCGCCTGCTGCGCCGCGTGCGCGACTATGCGCAGGTCAAGGCGGACGGCATCATCACCCGCGAGATCGCCGCCGCCGCACTGAAGGTCTACGAGGTCGACGCCCGGGGCCTGGACCGGCTGGACCGCGGGGTCCTCGAAGCCCTGCTCAAGCTCTTCGGCGGCGGCCCGGTCGGTCTCTCGACGCTCGCCGTCGCGGTGGGGGAGGAGCGCGAGACCGTCGAGGAGGTCGCCGAGCCCTTCCTCGTACGGGAGGGACTGCTCGCGCGTACGCCCCGTGGTCGGGTGGCCACTCCCGCGGCATGGGCGCATCTCGGCCTCACCCCGCCCCGCCGGTCAACCGGGGGAAACGGACAAGGGGACCTGTTCGGGGCGTGACGGCGCGGTACTCGCGGGGTCAGGAACCCCGGTGCCATGCTGAGCGTTGTTCCTGGAGTGCGGACTCGCTTAGACTCCGCCGATGCCGCCCTTGTAGGTGGCGCACATACCCCCAGCCATCAGGCCGCTCACCATCGCGGTCGAATGAAGGAAGTTCCGTCCCGTGAGTCCAGTGACCCTCCTCCCGTTCATCGTGCTCATCGGGGCCATGTTCCTGATGACCCGGTCGGCCAAGAAGAAGCAGGCGCAGGCTGCTTCCATGCGCAACGAGATGCAGCCCGGCTCCGGCGTGCGCACGATCGGTGGTATGTACGCCACCGTCAAGGAGGTCAACGAGGAGACCGTCCTCCTCGACGCGGCCCCGGGTGTGGACCTGCTCTTCGCCAAGAACTCGATCGGTGCCGTCCTGAGTGACGACGAGTACAACCGCATCGTGCACGGCATCGAGCACGACCTGAAGGCGGACGGATCGGTCGTCCCGGACGACGCCTCCTCCCTCACCGAGACCGACGAGCCCGCCGACGACGCCTCTTCCGACGCTTCCGCCGACAAGCCCCTCGACCTCGTCAAGAAGGACGCCGCCGAGGACGACGCGGCCGACGAGCCCGCCGAGGCGAAGGCCGATGAGGCCCCCAAGGCCGACGAAGCAGAGCCGAAGAAGACCGACGGCGAGTCCGACGCGAAGTAGGCACGCCCCGGAAGCGCGGCGCGACCCGCTCGCGCCCCGCGTCTCCCGGGACGTGCGGTTCTCGCACGGCATCCCGACACCATGTCATGGCCGCCCCCGCGCTCACCCGGCGCAGGGCGGCCCGAGAGGGAGTACGAGAAGGTGGCAGCACCGAAGAAGGGCCGGAGCGCGAGCGCCCAGAGCAGGCCGGGGCGCTCGCTGGCCCTCATCCTGATCGCCATCGCGGCGCTCACCGGGGGGATGTTCATCTCCGGAAACACCACTCCGCGTCTCGGCATCGACCTCGCCGGCGGCACCAGCATCACGCTCGAGGCGCAGAACGAGCCGGGCCAGCCCAACGCGATCAACAAGACCAACATGAACACCGCGGTCGACATCATGAACCGCCGTGTCAACGGTCTTGGCGTCTCCGAGGCCGAGGTCCAGACGCAGGGCGACAAGAACATCATCGTCAACATCCCCAAGGGCACGAACTCCAAGCAGGCCCGGGCGCAGGTCGGCACCACCGCCAAGCTCTACTTCCGCCCGGTGCTGACATATGCGGCCTCCGGCGCCGCCACCTCGCCCAGCCCCTCACCGAGCGCCTCCAGCAGCGCATCCGGCAAGGCCACGGGCACGGCCACCGAGAAGGCCACGGACAAGTCGACCTCGTCGGCCTCCGCGACGCCCTCGGCCACCGCCACCTCGCAGGGCCGCGCGGTCACCGACGCCCTGAAGGCCGACTCCTCGCCCTCGGCGAGCAACTCCGCCTCCACCAAGGCCTCTCCCACGCCGTCCGCGAGCAGCAGCGCCGCGAAGGCCGCCGCGGACCTCCAGAAGGCGTACGACAAGCTGGACTGCACCGTCCCGGCGCAGCGCGCCAAGGCCGGTGACGGTGTCGATGCCAAGGATCCCACCGTGGCCTGCGGCCAGGACTCGAAGACGAAGCAGTGGGAGAAGTACATCCTCGGCCCGGCAGAGGTCGCGGGCACGGACATCAAGAAGGCCGGCGCGGTCTACGACACGACGAACGCGCAGGGCTGGAAGGTCACCATGGACTTCACGTCCGGTGGCTCCAAGAAGTTCTCCGCCATCACGGCCAAGCTCTCGCAGAGCCAGCCCCCGCAGAACCAGTTCGCCATCGTCCTCGACGGTGCGGTCGTCTCCGCCCCGTCCGTCACCCAGACGCTCAGCGGCAGTGCGGAGATCACCGGCGGCTTCGACCAGACCGAGGCCCAGGACCTGGCGAACATGCTGAAGTACGGTGCGCTGCCCCTCACCTTCCACGAGGCCAGCGTCACCACGGTGACCGCCGCCCTCGGTGGCGAGCAGCTGCACGCCGGTCTGATCGCCGGTGCGATCGGCCTGGCCCTGGTCATCATCTACCTGGTGATCTACTACCGCGGTCTGTCGCTCGTCGCCATCGCCTCGCTGATGGTCTCCGCGATCCTGACTTACGTGCTCATGGCGCTGCTCGGCCCGGCCATCGGCTTCGCCCTGAACCTGCCGGCCGTCTGCGGTGCGATCGTCGCGATCGGTATCACAGCGGACTCGTTCATCGTGTTCTTCGAACGCATCCGGGACGAGATCCGCGAGGGCCGCACCCTGCGCCCGGCCGTCGAGCGGGCCTGGCCGCGCGCCCGGCGCACCATCCTGGTCTCCGACTTCGTGTCGTTCCTCGCCGCCGCGGTGCTCTTCATCGTCACCGTCGGCAAGGTCCAGGGCTTCGCGTTCACGCTGGGTCTGACCACCCTGCTCGACGTCGTCGTCGTCTTCCTGTTCACCAAGCCGCTGATGACTATCCTCGCCCGCAAGAAGTTCTTCGCGAGCGGCCACAGCTGGTCCGGCCTCGACCCGAAGCGGCTCGGCGCCCAGCCCCCGCTGCGCCGTACCCGCCGTCCCTCCGCCCCCGTCGACACGAAGGAGGCGTGAGATGTCGAAACTCGGCACCCTCGGCGCCCGGCTGCATCGCGGCGAGATCGGTTACGACTTCGTCGGCAAGCGCAAGATCTGGTACGGCATCTCGATCCTGATCACCATCACGGCCATCCTCGGCCTGACGGTGCGCGGCCTGAACATGGGCATCGAGTTCCAGGGCGGCGCCGTCTTCACCACGCAGAAGACCAGCGTCTCGGTGGCCGATGCGGAGAAGTACGCGGAAGGCGCCTCTGGCCACGACGCGATCGTCCAGAAGCTCGGCAAAGGCGGCCTGCGCATCCAGATCGCCGGCATCGAGACCGGCAAGTCCGACCAGATCAAGGAGGACCTCTCCAAGGACCTCAAGATCGACTCGGAGAAGATCGCCGCCGACCTGGTCGGCCCCAGTTGGGGTGACCAGATCGCCAACAAGGCCTGGCAGGGCCTCGCGATCTTCATGGTCCTCGTGGTGATCTACCTGGCCATCGCCTTCGAGTGGCGCATGGCCATCGCCGCCCTGGTGGCCCTGATCCACGACATCACCATCACGGTCGGCATCTACGCCCTGGTCGGCTTCGAGGTCACCCCGGGCACCGTGATCGGTCTGCTGACGATCCTCGGTTACTCGCTCTACGACACGGTCGTCGTCTTCGACAGTCTCAAGGAGCAGACGAAGGACATCACCAAGCAGACCCGCTGGACGTACAGCGAGATCGCCGACCGCTCGATCAACGGCACCCTGGTCCGCTCCATCAACACCACGGTCGTCGCGCTGCTGCCGGTCGCGGGCCTGCTGTTCATCGGCGGCGGTGTCCTCGGCGCGGGCATGCTCAACGACATCTCGCTGTCGCTGTTCGTCGGCCTCGCGGCCGGTGCGTACTCCTCGATCTTCATCGCCACGCCGCTCGTCGCCGACCTCAAGGAGCGCGAGCCGCAGATGAAGGCCCTCAAGAAGCGGGTGCTCGCCAAGCGGGCCGCGGCCGCCGCGAAGGGCGAGTCCGCGGAGGCGCCGGTCACCGAGGCGCCGTACGACGAGGATGCGGAGGACTCCGCCCCGGCGGTCGTCGGCCCCCGCAACCAGCCCGCGTCCCGCAACCGCGGCCGTGGCCGCCCCTCCGGGAAGCGCCGATGACCGAGCTCACGGACATCACGACGCTGCTGCTCAGCCGTATCCGCGACGTCCCCGACTACCCGGAGCCGGGAGTGATGTTCAAGGACATCACCCCGCTGCTGGCCGATCCGGCGGCGTTCCAGGCGCTCACCGACGCGCTGGCCGAGCTTGCGGTACGGCACGGCGCCACGAAGATCGTCGGTCTGGAGGCGCGCGGGTTCATCCTGGGCGCCCCGGCCGCGGTCCGGGCCGGCGTCGGCTTCATCCCCGTGCGCAAGGCGGGCAAGCTCCCCGGAGCGACGCTCAGCCAGGCCTACGACCTGGAGTACGGCTCCGCGGAGATCGAGGTGCACGCCGAGGACCTGGCCGCGGGCGACCGCGTCATGGTCGTCGACGACGTCCTGGCCACCGGCGGCACCGCCGAGGCCTCGCTGCAGCTCATCCGCCGGGCGGGCGCCGAGATAGCGGGCGTGTCCGTCCTCATGGAGCTGGGCTTCCTGGGCGGCCGCGCCCGTCTGGAGCCGGCCCTGAGCGGTGCCCCGCTGGAGGCTCTGCTGAAGGTCTGAGACACCCCTGCGACAGGTCTCAGGCACCCGTACGACACCGCCGAGGCGGGCCCGGAGGAATCCGGCGCCCGCCTCCGGTGTTTCTCGTGTACCAGGTCGTCTCGGCGGCCTGAAGGCGAGCCCGGAGCCCGGGATCGCTACCATGGGGTTTCCGGAGCCTGACCGGGGGACCCGGACCGCGCACGAGGAGCCCTCTTGCCAGACGAGGCCCAGCCACTGACAGCCGCCAAGCCCGAGCAGAGTTCGGGCCCTGCGGCCACGCCCGCGCCGAGCGCGAAGAACGCCGCCGGCGGCCCGGTCGAGCACGCCCAGGCGGCTCCCGGCGACAAGGCGGCAGAGCAGCCACGCCCCAAGCCCGCTCCCGCCGAGCCCGCACGCCCGGCGAGCACTCCCGCCGCCCGTCCGTCCGCCGGCCAGCCCGCCCGCACCGGAGGCGGCTCCTCCAACCGGGTCCGCGCCCGCCTCGCCCGCCTCGGCGTGCAGCGCTCCAACCCGTACAACCCGGTCCTGGAACCGCTGCTGCGGATCGTGCGCGGCAACGACCCGAAGATCGAGACGTCGACGCTGCGCCAGGTCGAGCGGGCCTACCAGGTCGCCGAGCGCTGGCACCGCGGCCAGAAGCGCAAGAGCGGTGACCCGTACATCACGCACCCGCTCGCCGTGACCACGATCCTCGCCGAACTCGGCATGGATCCCGCCACGCTGATGGCGGGCCTGCTGCACGACACCGTCGAGGACACCGAGTACGGCCTCGACACCCTCAAGCGGGACTTCGGCGACCAGGTCGCCCTGCTCGTCGACGGCGTCACCAAGCTCGACAAGGTCAAGTTCGGTGAGGCCGCCCAGGCCGAGACCGTGCGCAAGATGGTCGTCGCCATGGCCAAGGACCCCCGCGTCCTGGTCATCAAGCTCGCCGACCGCCTGCACAACATGCGCACCATGCGCTATCTCAAGCGCGAGAAGCAGGAGAAGAAGGCGCGCGAGACCCTGGAGATCTACGCGCCGCTCGCCCACCGCCTGGGCATGAACACCATCAAGTGGGAGCTGGAGGACCTCGCCTTCGCGATCCTCTACCCCAAGATGTACGACGAGATCGTCCGCCTGGTCGCCGAGCGCGCCCCCAAGCGCGACGAATACCTCGCCATAGTGACCGACGAGGTCCAGTCCGACCTGCGCGCGGCCCGCATCAAGGCGACCGTCACCGGCCGCCCGAAGCACTACTACAGCGTCTACCAGAAGATGATCGTCCGCGGCCGTGACTTCGCGGAGATCTACGACCTGGTGGGCATCCGCGTCCTCGTGGACACCGTCCGCGACTGCTACGCGGCCCTCGGCACCGTGCACGCGCGATGGAACCCGGTCCCCGGCCGGTTCAAGGACTACATCGCGATGCCCAAGTTCAACATGTACCAGTCACTGCACACGACGGTGATCGGCCCCAACGGCAAGCCTGTTGAGCTGCAGATCCGCACGTTCGACATGCACCGCCGCGCCGAGTACGGCATCGCCGCGCACTGGAAGTACAAGCAGGAGGCCGTCGCCGGCACCTCCAAGGTGCGCTCTGACGCGCCGAGGACCACGGGCAAGGACGACCACCTCAACGACATGGCGTGGCTGCGCCAGCTCCTCGACTGGCAGAAGGAGACCGAGGACCCGGGCGAGTTCCTGGAGTCCCTGCGCTTCGACCTGTCCCGCAACGAGGTGTTCGTCTTCACGCCGAAGGGTGACGTGATAGCGCTGCCGGCCGGTGCGACGCCCGTCGACTTCTCGTACGCGGTGCACACGGAGGTCGGCCACCGGACCATAGGGGCACGGGTCAACGGCCGTCTCGTGCCGCTGGAGTCCACCCTGGACAACGGCGACCTCGTGGAGGTCTTCACCTCGAAGGCGGCCGGCGCGGGCCCCTCCCGCGACTGGCTCGGCTTCGTGAAGTCGCCGCGCGCCCGCAACAAGATCCGCGCCTGGTTCTCCAAGGAGCGCCGCGACGAGGCGATCGAGCAGGGCAAGGACTCCATCGCGCGCGCCATGCGCAAGCAGAACCTGCCGATCCAGCGCATCCTCACCGGCGACTCGCTGGTCACCCTCGCGCACGAGATGCGCTACCCCGACATCTCGTCGCTGTACGCGGCGATCGGCGAGGGCCATGTCGCCGCGCAGAGCGTCGTGCAGAAGCTCGTGCAGGCGCTGGGCGGCGAGGAGGCGGCCACCGAGGAGATCGACGAGTCGGTTCCGCCGGCGCACGGCCGAGGCCGCAAGCGCCGCAGCAACAACGACCCCGGTGTGGTCGTCAAGGGCGTCGACGACGTGTGGGTCAAGCTCGCCCGCTGTTGTACGCCCGTACCCGGAGACCCGATCATCGGCTTCGTCACCCGCGGCAGCGGCGTATCGGTTCACCGCAGCGACTGCGTCAACATCGATTCGCTGTCCCGGGAGCCCGAGCGCATCCTCGAGGTCGAGTGGGCGCCCACCCAGTCGTCGGTCTTCCTGGTCGCCATCCAGGTCGAGGCCCTGGACCGCTCCCGGCTCCTGTCGGACGTCACGCGCGTCCTCTCGGACCAGCACGTCAACATCCTGTCCGCGGCCGTCCAGACCTCCCGCGACCGGGTGGCCACCTCTCGGTTCACCTTCGAGATGGGCGACCCCAAGCACCTCGGCCACGTCCTGAAGGCCGTACGGGGCGTCGAAGGGGTCTACGACGTGTACCGGGTGACGTCGGCGCGCAGGCCGTAACCACGCACTACGTAGAAGGGGCTTCCGTACACGATGTACGGAAGCCCCTTCTGCGTAGCAGCGGGAAAACTCAGCCGCCGAACTCCTGCAGACCCTTCAGAGCCTGGTCCAGCAGCGCCTGACGGCCGTCCAGCTCCTTCTGGAGCTTGTCGGCCTTCGAGGTGTTGCCCGCGGTGCGCGCCGCCTCGATCTGGCCCTGGAGCTTGTCCACGGCGGCCTGGAGCTGGCCGGTCAGACCCTCGGCACGCGCGCGTGCCTCCGGGTTCGTCCGGCGCCACTCGGTCTCCTCGGACTCATGGAGCGCCCGCTCCACCGTGTGCATCCGGCCCTCCACCTTCGGACGGGCGTCGCGCGGCACGTGGCCGATGGCCTCCCAGCGCTCGTTGAGGGAGCGGAAGGCCGCACGGGCCGCCTTCAGGTCCGTCACCGGGAGGAGCTTCTCGGCCTCCGCGGCCAGCTCCTCCTTGAGCTTCAGGTTCTCCGACTGCTCCGCGTCCCGCTCGGCGAAGACCGAGCTGCGCGCCGCGAAGAACACGTCCTGGGCACCGCGGAAGCGGTTCCACAGGTCGTCCTCGTGCTCGCGCTGGGCGCGGCCCGCGGCCTTCCACTCCGCCATCAGCTCGCGGTAGCGCGCCGCGGTCGGGCCCCAGTCCGCCGAGGCGGACAGCGACTCGGCCTCCGCGACCAGCTTCTCCTTGGTCTTGCGGGCGTCCTCGCGCTGCGCGTCCAGCGACGCGAAGTGAGCCTTGCGGCGCTTGGAGAACGCCGAGCGGGCATGCGAGAAGCGGTGCCACAGCTCGTCGTCCGACTTTCGGTCGAGCCGCGGCAGGCCCTTCCAGGTGTCCACCAGCGCACGCAGCCGCTCACCGGCCGCCCGCCACTGGTCGGACTGCGCCAGCTCCTCCGCCTCGGCGACCAGCGCGTCCTTGGCGTGCCGCGCCTCGTCGGACTGCTTGGCCCGCTGGACCTTGCGCTCCTCGCGGCGTGCGTCGACCGTCTCGACGAGCTTGTCCAGCCGCACCTTCAGCGCGTCCAGATCGCCGACCGCGTGATGGGCGACCACCTGCTCGCGGATGTGGTCGATGGCGGTCTGGGCGTCCTTCGCCGACAGGTCGGTGGTCTTCACTCGCTTTTCGAGGAGGCCGATCTCGACCACCAGGCCCTCGTACTTGCGCTCGAAGTAGGCCAACGCCTCATCAGGCGAACCGGCCTGCCAGGAACCGACGACCTGCTCGCCGTCGGCCGTACGCACGTACACGGTCCCCGTCTCGTCGACGCGGCCCCACGGGTCGCTGCTCACAGCGCCTCCTCCACATGATGCCTGCAGAGGGCCTCAGCGCCCCCGGGCATCGTCCACAGTTTCGTCACGGCCAACATAGGCGACCGGCGGGGCGGCTGTCCGCATCCCGCGCGACCGAAATTTCGCAGTTGGGGGTCAGGATTTCTTCACCGTGGCCTTGTTGATCACGACCGTCGCGTTCGGCGCCCCGTCGCCCTGCCCGGTGCTCTCGCCGGCCGTCGCGATCTTCTTAAGGACCTTCATCCCGGATTCGGAAATCGTGCCGAACGGTGTGTAGTCGGCGGGGAGTGGACTGTCCTGGAAGACCAGGAAGAACTGGCTGCCGCCGGTGTTGCGGCCCTTCTTCGTCTGCGCGTTGTACTGGTTGGCCATGGCCACCGTGCCGGCCGGATACGTCTTCCCCTTCAGGCGCTTGTCCTTGAGGTTCTCGTCCGGAATCGTGTACCCGGGACCGCCCATGCCGGTGCCCTTCGGGTCACCGCACTGGAGCACGAAGATGCCCGCCGTCACGAGACGGTGGCACTTGGTGTGGTCCAGGTAGCCCTTGTTGACCAGGAAGTCGAACGAGTTCACCGTGTGCGGGGTCGTCGACGCGTCCATGGCGATGTCTATCGCGCCGCAGGTCGTGTCCAGCGCCATCGTGTACTTCGCGGACTTGTCGATGGTGATCGCCGGCTCCTTCTTGTAGCTCAGCGTTTTCACCTTGCCCGCGGCGGCTTTCTTGCACGGGTCCGGCGCCTTGGTGGGGGCGGACGCGCTCGGGGTGACCTCCGCGCCGGCGTTGGCCTTCTTGCCGTCGTCCTTGAAGACCCCCGTCGCGTACGACACCACACTGCCCACGACGACGACGCCGACGACCGACGCGGCCACCGAATTGCGCATCCGCGTCTTGCGTCGCGCGGCCGTACGCCGCTGCTGCTGCCGCAAGAACTTCTCCCGGGCGAGCTGACGCCGCCGCTGCTCCTGGCTGACCACGGGTTTTCTCCTCATGCGTCTCGTACGTCAAGTGGGACGCGTGCGTCTTGTGAGCCGACCGCCTGCGTGTGCCCCGTACCGTATATGGGTTCGCTGAGGAAACGGCAGCGCCGGTAGGCTCTGACCACTGGCGCAGTCATCCTGAAGCCATCCCGTATCGACACAACGAAGGACGATCGTGCTCATTGCCGGGTTCCCCGCAGGAGCCTGGGGGACCAACTGTTACCTGGTCGCCCCCGCCGCGGGTGAGGAGTGCGTGATCATCGACCCGGGCCACCAGGCCGCCCAGGGAGTCGAGGACGCGCTCGCGAAACATCGGCTCAAGCCCGTCGCGGTCATCCTCACGCACGGCCACATCGACCATGTCGCCTCGGTCGTCCCGGTGTGCGGCGCGCACGACGTGCCGGCCTGGATCCACCCCGAGGACCGCTACATGATGAGCGACCCGGAGAAGGCGCTCGGCCGTTCCATCGGGATGCCGCTGATGGGCGAGCTGACCGTGGGGGAGCCGGACGATGTGCGGGAGTTGACCGACGGCGCCGGGCTGACCCTCGCCGGCCTCGACTTCTCCGTCGCGCACGCGCCCGGCCATACCAAGGGGTCGGTGACGTTCAGGATGCCCGAGACCGCTGACATTCCGTCGGTCTTCTTCTCGGGCGATCTGCTCTTCGCCGGCTCCATCGGACGCACCGATCTGCCCGGCGGCTCCCACGCCGAGATCCTCGACTCGCTGGGCCGTGTGTGCCTGCCGCTCGACGACTCGACCGTGGTGCTGTCCGGCCACGGCCCCCAGACGACCATCGGCCAGGAGCGCGCCACCAACCCGTATCTGCGGGAAGTGGCCGTCGGCCTCGGGAGCACGGACGCTCCCCGACGAGGAATGTGACGAGACCTTCCGTGAGTACCTTCCAGGCCCCCAAGGGCACGTACGACCTTCTGCCGCCCGACTCCGCGACGTACCTCGCCGTGCGCGAGGCGATCGCCGCGCCGCTGCGCAACTCCGGCTACGGCTACGTCGAGACGCCCGGCTTCGAGAGCGTCGAGCTGTTCGCGCGCGGTGTCGGTGAGTCCACCGACATCGTGACCAAGGAGATGTACGCCTTCGAGACCAAGGGCGGCGACAAGCTGGCGCTGCGCCCCGAGGGCACGGCCTCCGTGCTGCGCGCCGCGCTGGAGGCCAACCTGCACAAGGTGGGCAACCTCCCCGTGAAGCTCTGGTACTCGGGCTCGTACTACCGCTACGAGCGTCCCCAGAAGGGTCGTTACAGGCACTTCTCGCAGGTGGGCGCCGAGGCGATCGGCGCCGAGGACCCGGCGCTCGACGCCGAGTTGATCATCCTGGCCGACCAGGCGTACCGGTCGCTCGGGCTGCGCGAGTTCCGCATCCTGCTCAACTCGCTCGGCGACAAGGAGTGCCGCCCCGTCTACCGGGCCGCCCTGCAGGACTTCCTGCGCGGCCTGGACCTCGACGAGGACACCCTCCGCCGCGCGGACATCAACCCGCTGCGGGTGCTCGACGACAAGCGGGACGCCGTCCAGAAGCAGCTGGTCGGCGCACCGCTGCTGCGCGACTACCTGTGCGATGCCTGCAAGGCGTACCACGAGGAGGTGCGCGAGCTGATCACGGCGGCGGGCGTCTCCTTCGAGGACGACGCCAAGCTGGTCCGCGGCCTCGACTACTACACCCGGACGACCTTCGAGTTCGTCCACGACGGTCTGGGCTCGCAGTCCGCGGTGGGCGGCGGCGGCCGCTACGACGGCCTGTCCGAGATGATCGGTGGCCCCGCGCTGCCGTCCGTCGGCTGGGCACTCGGCGTCGACCGCACGGTCCTCGCCCTGGAGGCGGAGGGCGTCGCGCTCGAACTCCCCGCCGCCACCAGCGTGTTCGCGGTCCCGCTGGGCGAGGAGGCCCGCCGCGTCCTCTTCGGCGTGGTCACCGAGCTCCGCAAGGCGGGGGTCGCGGCCGACTTCTCGTACGGCGGGAAGGGCCTCAAGGGTGCGATGAAGAACGCCAACCGCTCGGGCGCGCGCTACACCCTCGTGGCCGGTGAACGCGACCTCGCCGAGGGCGTCGTGCAGCTGAAGGACATGGAGTCGGGGGAGCAGACGGCGGTGGCGGTGGACGCGATCGTGGGTGAGCTCCGGGCGCGACTGGGCTGAGGCCGAGCGCGCTGTTCCTCAAACGCCGGAGGGGCTGGATCTTCAGCCCTTCCGGCGTTCGAGAACGGGCGAAAGCGTGTACGCGCCGGGCTCCGGGCCGGGCCCCTTCATCCGTCGCGGCGGCTCTTCCAGCGGAACGTCAGCAGGCACAGCAGCAGTCCTCCGACGCACCACGCCCCCAGCACCAGGGCGATCCGACCGAACTCCCAGGTGCCGGTCTGCTCCAGGACCTGTGCCGACTCGGGCAGGAACACGCCCCGCAGCCCCTGGCACATCCACTTCAGCGGGAACAGCGCACCGATGTTCAGCATCCAGTCCGGGATGGTGTCGATGGCGATGTACACCCCAGAGATGAACTGCAGGACCAGGAAGGGCAGTACGACCACGGAGCTGGCGCTCCGGCCGGACTTCGGGACCGAGCTGATCGCGATGCCGAGCAGGGCGCACCCGGTCAGACCGAGCACGAAGATCCAGGCGAAGTCGAGCCACTTCCCGGCGTCCGAGGGCAGGTCCACGTCGTACAGGGTCGTGCCGACGACGAGAAGGACCGCCGTCTCCAGCAGACCGGTCACGAGCACGAGCCAGATCTTGCCGAGGAAGTACGCCGCCGGCGGCATCGGTGTGCCGCGCAGCCGGCGCAGCACCTTCTCGTCCCGCTCGATGGCGATCGAGATACCGAGGGACTGGAAGCTGGTGGACATGATCCCGGCGGCCATCATCGCCGGGACGTACAGCTGGGAGGCCGTGATGCCCGCTCCCTGCACGTCGTCGCTGAAGATCGACGCGAAGAGGAAGAGGAAGACGATCGGGAAGGCGAAGGTGAAAACCACCTGGTCGCGCTGACGGAAGAACTGCTTGATCTCCAGGGCTCCCCGGTGCAGCCCGAGCCCCCAGGCTCCGGGCAGCCGGCCCTCCGAGGTCCTCCTACGGGTGCGTACGTCCGTCACCGTCATCGCGCGTCCTCCAGTCCGGTCAGCCGCAGATAGACGTCCTCAAGGGTGGGGCGGCTGACCCGCAACCCCGGTATCTCGCCGTCGAAGCGGCGGGTGAGCTCCGCGACCGTACGCGTGGGCGTGGCCGTGCGCTCGCTGCGCGGGGTGCCGTCGGCTTCCGCCCACTCGACGGTGGCGTCGGTGCCGTAGCGGTCCCGCAGGGCCGCGGGCTCGCCCTCGGCGACCACACGTCCGCGGGCGATGACCGCGAGGCGGTTCGCGAGGGCTTCGGCCTCCTCCAGGTAGTGCGTCGTCAGCACGATGGTCGTGCCCTCGCCCGCGAGCTTGCGGATCAGGTCCCAGAACTGCCGCCGCGCCGCCGGGTCGAAGCCGGTCGTCGGTTCGTCCAGGAGCAGCAGGTCCGGGTCGCCGATCACACCGAGTGCCACGTCCAGGCGTCTGCGCTGACCACCGGAGAGCGACTTGATCCGGCTGCTCGCCTTCTCCTCCAGGCCCACCAGGCCGATCACCTCGTCGGGCTGCCGAGGTTTTGGGTAATAGCGGGCGAAATGCCGCACGGTCTCGCGGACCGTCAACTCGGCGGGTGCGGATTCGTCCTGCCAGACGATTCCGACACGTGAACGCCACGCGCGCGTGGCCGTCGCCGGATCGGAGCCGAGCACGCGGACCTCGCCCGCGTCCCGGCTCCGGTTTCCCTGGAGTATCTCCACCGTGGTGCTCTTGCCCGCACCATTGGGCCCGAGCAGGCCGAACACCTCGCCCTGTCGGATGCCGAGATCGATGCCGTCCACGGCGGTCACGTCCCCGTACTGCTTGCGCAGCCCCCGTACGTCCACCGCGAGCTGGTTCGCGTCTGCTGTCATGCCGGCGATCCTTCCCCGGAACCGAACGTTCCGGGACGACCGTGCGTACCTCCTTATGTCCATCGAACGGTGGACACACTGGTAGGTGCGGCACAATGACCGTGCCCGGGGGCCCTTCGACACAACGGAACGGCGTGATGAGCAAGACGACAGTCAAGGACAGCGTCTCCACCGGCCCGGGGCGGGCCGACGGCCCCCGGAGGGTGGGCGGCAGCCGTGCGTTCGCCTTGATGCTGGTGATCACCGGCGCGGCGGGCCTCCTTGCCGCGTGGGTCATCACGATCGACAAGTTCAAGCTGCTGGAGAACCCGGACTTCGTGCCGGGGTGCAGCCTGAACCCGGTCGTCTCCTGCGGCAACATCATGAAGAGCGACCAGGCGTCGGCGTTCGGCTTCCCGAACCCCATGATGGGTCTCGTCGCCTACGGCATCGTCATCTGCGTCGGCATGAGCCTGCTCGCCCGCGCCACCTTCCCGCGCTGGTACTGGCTGACCTTCAACGCGGGCACGCTCTTCGGTGTCGGGTTCTGCACCTGGCTGCAGTTCCAGTCGCTGTACAGGATCAACGCGCTCTGCCTGTGGTGCTCCCTGGCGTGGGTCGCGACGATCATCATGTTCTGGTACGTGACGTCGTCGAACGTGCGCAACGACTTCCTGCCCGCACCGCGCCGGATCAAGGCCTTCCTCGGCGAGTTCACCTGGGTACTGCCCGTGATGCACGTCGGCATCATCGGCATGCTGATCCTGACCCGCTGGTGGGACTTCTGGACCAGCTGACCGACCCCGGATCTCTTCGGCCGGACGGCGTTGTCAGTGGCGTGACATAGGGTTTTGTGCGTGGAGCCCGACCTGTTCACCGCCGCAGCCGAAGAACGCCAGGAGAAGGACCCGTCCAGCAGCCCCCTGGCCGTACGAATGCGCCCGCGCACCCTCGACGAAGTCGTGGGCCAGCAGCATCTGCTGAAGCCGGGCTCACCCCTGCGCAGACTCGTCGGCGAGGGCAGCGGCGGCCCGGCCGGCCCGTCCTCCGTGATCCTGTGGGGCCCTCCCGGCACCGGCAAGACCACCCTCGCCTACGTCGTCTCCAAGGCCACCGACAAGCGCTTCGTGGAGCTCTCCGCGATCACCGCCGGCGTCAAGGAAGTGCGCGCGGTCATCGAGAGCGCACGCCGTGCCACCGGCGGCTTCGGCAAGGAGACCGTCCTCTTCCTGGACGAGATCCACCGCTTCAGCAAGGCCCAGCAGGACTCACTCCTGCCGGCCGTGGAGAACCGCTGGGTGACGCTGATCGCGGCGACGACGGAGAACCCGTACTTCTCCATCATCTCCCCCCTCCTCTCCCGCTCCCTCCTGCTCACCCTCGAACCGCTCACCGACGACGACCTGCGCGGCCTGCTGCGCCGGGCGCTCGCCGACGAACGCGGCCTCAAGGAGTCCGTCGTCCTGCCCACGGACACGGAGGAGCACCTGCTGCGGATCGCCGGCGGCGACGCCCGCCGAGCCCTCACCGCCCTGGAGGCCGCCGCCGGATCCGCCCTCGACAAGGGCGAGCCGGAGATCACCCTCCAGACCCTGGAGGAGACGGTCGACCGCGCCGCCGTGAAGTACGACCGCGACGGTGACCAGCACTACGACGTCGCGAGCGCCCTCATCAAGTCCATCCGCGGCTCCGACGTGGATGCGGCCCTGCACTACCTGGCGCGGATGATCGAGGCCGGTGAGGACCCCCGGTTCATCGCCCGCCGCCTGATGATCTCCGCCAGCGAGGACATCGGCCTCGCCGACCCGAACGCCCTGCCCATAGCCGTCGCCGCCGCCCAGGCCGTCGCCATGATCGGCTTCCCCGAGGCCGCGCTCACCCTCAGCCACGCCACCATCGCCCTCGCCCTGGCACCCAAGTCCAATGCCGCGACGACGGCGATCGGCGCCGCCATGGAGGACGTACGCAAGGGGCACGCGGGCCCGGTGCCGATGCACCTGCGCGACGGGCACTACAAGGGCGCGGCCAAGCTGGGGCACGCCCAGGGGTATGTGTACCCGCACGACCTGCCCGAGGGGATCGCCGCCCAGCAGTACGCCCCGGAGGAGCTCAAGGACCGCGAGTACTACACCCCCACCCGGCACGGCGCCGAGGCGCGCTACGCGGACGCGGTCGAGTGGACCAGGAAGCACCTCGGTCGAGGACGGTCGTGACCACCCTGTAGACTGCCTCGAAGCGCTGAGTCCTGTGTCCGGCCCGCCGTAAGGGGGAGTCGGCACCACCAGAACGGGACATCCAGCCGGAGCCCCCGCCTCCACGGGGGGATTCCAGGAGCGTCGCGCACCGTCGAAGGTGTCGCGGGCAGCCCACCACCACCCGGTATCCGGGAAAGGTCGGTGGGCCACTCGCGTGCTGCACGTATGTGCCCAGACCAGGGAGCGGCTGCCCGGCAGGTCCGTCAGGACCCGCGGGGTTTCCCCGGCTGCGGATGCGACCTCCCTCCACTCTGGTGAGCCGAAATCAAGGAAAGAGAAAAAGTGGCGAATCAGTCCCGCCCCAAGGTCAAGAAGTCGCGTGCCCTCGGCATCGCGCTGACCCCGAAGGCCGTCAAGTACTTCGAGGCCCGCCCCTACCCGCCGGGCGAGCACGGCCGCGGCCGCAAGCAGAACTCGGACTACAAGGTCCGTCTGCTGGAGAAGCAGCGTCTGCGCGCGCAGTACGACGTGTCCGAGCGCCAGCTCGTCCGCGCCTACGAGCGTGCCGCCAAGACGCAGGGCAAGACCGGTGAGGCCCTGGTCATCGAGCTGGAGCGTCGTCTCGACGCCCTGGTTCTGCGTTCGGGCATCGCCCGCACGATCTACCAGGCCCGCCAGATGGTCGTGCACGGCCACATCGAGGTCAACGGTGGCAAGGTCGACAAGCCGTCGTTCCGCGTCCGTCCCGACGACGTCGTGATGGTCCGCGAGCGCAGCCGCGAGAAGCCGCTGTTCCAGGTCGCGCGTGAGGGTGGCTTCGCCCCCGACGGCGAGACCCCGCGCTACCTCCAGGTGAACCTCCGCGCCCTGGCCTTCCGCCTGGACCGCGAGCCGAACCGCAAGGAGATCCCGGTGATCTGCGACGAGCAGCTCGTCGTCGAGTACTACGCCCGCTGATCACCTCACGGACGTAGCACCACCTGCGCATCAGCCCGCCGTCTCGCCGCCCTTCCGGGTGGGCGAGGCGGCGGGCTCGCGTGTGTCCGGGGCGCGTACCGGATACGGCCCCCGCGGCGCGGGCAGCGCACCGAGCGGACGCGCCCCGGCCCGCCTCAGCGCCCGGGCCACCGCCGCGTCCCGACCGAGCAGGGCCCCTTCCCGTACACACGCCTCGTACCGCTCGTCGCCCAGCCGCTCCCGGGCGCTCGCCTCGCACAGCTCGTGCGGCGCGTTGTAGTACGCGGAGCCGAACAGCGGCAGGCCGACCGACGGCCACATCCGGGCCGCCGCGCCCTGCAGCAGCGCCGCCTCGGCCGAGTCGCCCTGTACCTGCGTGACCAGGGCGAGGAGCTCGATCGAGAGCACCGTGCCCAGCAGATCGCGAAACGCGTGGGCGCTGCCGAGGCACTGCTCCAGAAGGCTCCGGGCCCGTAACGGATCGCCCGCGCTCCAGGCCTCGTACGCGAGGACGTACAGCGCGTACGCCAGCGCCCAGCGCTCCCCGTGGTCCTCGCACACCCGGCGGACGTCCTCGCACAGCTTCACCGCGCCCGGCATATCCCCCCGGAACGCCACGGCCATCGCCAGCTCGACCTGCCCCATCAGCACATTGCTGTTGAGCTCGCCGATCTCGTGATAGCGGTCGAGCGCCGAACGCAGCAGGCTCTCGGCACGCGGCATGTCGTCCGTGACCAGAGCCAGACAGCCGGTGCGGTGCTCGGCGTAGGCCGCCGCGATCGCGTTGCCCGTGCGGTCCGCCTCCTCACGGCACTCGTGCAGCGCCGCCAGCGCGGGCACGCGGTCGCCCTGCAGGATCGCCACGTAACCGAGCACCCACAGGGCCTTCAACCGGGGCTGCCCGTGCGTTCCGTCCTCCGTGTCCTCGACGTCGTCCGCGTGCAGCTCCACGCTCCGCTCCAGCCAGTGCCGCCCCTCCGCGAGACGCCCGCAGCCGACCCAGTAGAACCACAGGCCGCCCGCCAGATACTGGCCCAGATGCCCTTCCCCCGGCTCGGTCAGGCAGTACTCCATGGCGGCGCGCAGGTTCGGCAGCTCCGCCTCGACGCGTACGGCCACCTCGCCCTGGCGCGGCGAGAACCAGTCAAGCTCGCACCAGGTCGCCAGGCCCACGTACCAGTCGCGGTGCCGCCGGCGCAGCCGTGCCGCGTCGCCCGTCGCCTCCAGCCAGCCGAAGCCGTAGGCCCGGACCGTGTCCAGCATCCGGTAGCGCACACCCGCGGCCGTCTCCTCGCGGGACAGCACGGACTGGGCGAGGAGGGCGCCGAGCACGTCGAGGATCTCGTCGGCCTGCAGACCGTCGCCACTGCACACGTACTCGGCGGACTCCAGGTCGAACGGCCCGACGAACACCGTGAGCCGCGACCAGAGCAGCCGCTCCTGGGGCGTGCACAGTTCATGGCTCCAGCCGATCGCCGTGCGCAGCGTCCGATGGCGCGGCAGCATGTCCCGCCCGGCACCGGCCAGCAGCCGGAACCGGTCGCCGAGCCGGGCCAGCAGCTGTGCGGGGGAGAGGACCCGCAGCCTGCCCGCCGCCAGCTCGACGGCGAGCGGGATTCCGTCCAGTCGCCGGCACAGCTCCAGCACGTCCGCCCGGTTGCCCTCGTCCAGCGCGAACCCGGGCACCCCCGCCGCCGCGCGCTGCGCGAACAGTTCCACAGCCTCCGGCTCGCTCAGCGGCGCCAGCGGGAAGAGCCGCTCGCCCTCGACGTCCAGCGGCCTGCGGCCCACCGCCAGCACCCGAAGACCCGGCACCCCGCGCAGCAGCTCGCCCACGAGTGCGGCGCACGCGTCCACGAGGTGCTCGAACCCATCGAGCACCAGCAGGAGTTGAAGACCGGCGAGATGGTCGAGCAGCACCTGGCGCGGTGGCCGCGCCGTGTGGTCCGTCAGCCCCAGCGCCTCGACCAGCGCGTACTCGACGAGATCCGGGTCGTGCACCGAGGCGAGCTCCACCCGCCACACCCCGTCGCGGGCGCCGGTCCGCGCCGCCGCGTGCGCGGCCAGCCGCGACTTGCCGATCCCGCCCATGCCCGTCACCGTCACCAGGCGGCCCGCCCCCAGTGCCCGGCCGAGCCCCGCGAGTTCGGCCGAGCGCCCCACGAACGCGTCGAGCTCCAACGGGAGATTGCCGAGCGTCGGACCGCCGGTGCGCTGAGAACCCTGCATGGAACACGGAGCGTACTGACCCGTAAGCGGTCCGTACAATCGCTTCGCGCAACTCCTGTACGGGCGGGCGGTAATGCGGTACGGCGCGGCGGCCCCGGCGCGATAGGCTCGGGGGACTGATTTTTTCGGGTTCCGATGTTGACTGCAGGTCATTCGTCAACTGCAGGTGATCAAGGGAGCGGGTGCACAGTGTCCGGTGGAGAGGTGGCCGGGATCCTGGTGGCCGTCTTCTGGGCGATCCTGGTCTCCTTCCTCGCCGTCGCGCTGGTGAGGCTGGCCCAGACGCTCAGGGCGACCACCAAGCTCGTGGCGGACGTGACCGACCAGGCCGTCCCGCTGCTGGCCGACGCCTCCGCCGCAGTGCGCTCCGCACAGACCCAGATCGACCGGGTCGACGCCATCGCATCGGACGTCCAGGAGGTCACGTCGAACGCGTCGGCGCTCTCCTCGACCGTCGCCTCCACCTTCGGCGGCCCGCTGGTGAAGGTGGCGGCGTTCGGCTACGGCGTCCGCCGGGCCATCGGCGTCCGCCGTGACAATGTGCCCGACAAGGCCCCCCGGCGCACCGTGATCGTGGGCCGCACCGTCCCGTCCGCACGACGGGGAAAGCGGAAGAAGGACTGACGCAGCGATGTTCCGCCGTACGTTCTGGTTCACCGCGGGCGCAGCCGCCGGCGTGTGGGCCACCACCAAAGTCAACCGCAAGCTCAAGCAGCTGACCCCCGAGAGCCTCGCGGCCCAGGCCGCCAACAGGGCGATCGACGCGGGTCACCGGCTCAAGGACTTCGCGCTCGACGTCCGCGACGGCATGGCCCAGCGGGAGGCCGAACTCGACGAGGCGCTGGGCCTGAACGCGGACCCCGAACTCCCCGCACAGCGACGCCGCACCGCGATCGCCAACGACAAGAACAACCAGAGCAGCAAGCAGAACAAGCAGATCAAGTACATCGAGAACACGACGTACTCGTACAACCGGAATGAGGACCACTGATGGAGTCGGCTGAAATCCGCCGCCGCTGGTTGAGCTTCTACGAGGAGCGCGGTCACACCGTCGTCCCCTCGGCGTCGCTCATCGCGGACGACCCGACTCTGCTCCTCGTCCCCGCGGGCATGGTCCCCTTCAAGCCGTACTTCCTCGGCGAGGTCAAGCCGCCGTGGTCGCGCGCCACCAGCGTGCAGAAGTGCGTGCGCACGCCCGACATCGAAGAGGTCGGCAAGACCACCCGCCACGGCACGTTCTTCCAGATGTGCGGCAACTTCTCCTTCGGCGACTACTTCAAGGAAGGTGCCATCACCTACGCCTGGGAGCTGCTCACCTCGCCCCAGGACAAGGGTGGTTACGGGCTCGACCCCGAGCGTCTGTGGATCACGGTCTACCTCGACGACGACGAGGCCGAGACCATCTGGCGCGACAAGATCGGTGTCCCGGCCGAGCGCATCCAGCGCCTGGGCAAGAAGGACAACTACTGGTCCATGGGCGTCCCCGGACCCTGCGGCCCGTGTTCCGAGATCAACTACGACCGCGGGCCCGAGTTCGGTGTCGAGGGCGGCCCGGCCGTCAACGACGAGCGGTACGTGGAGATCTGGAACCTGGTCTTCATGCAGTACGAGCGCGGCGAGGGCACCTCGAAGGAGGACTTCGAGATCCTCGGCGACCTGCCCAGCAAGAACATCGACACCGGCCTCGGCATGGAACGCCTCGCCATGATTCTGCAGGGCGTGCAGAACATGTACGAGATCGACACCTCCATGGCCGTCATCAAGAAGGCCACCGAGCTGACGGGTGTGCAGTACGGCGCCGCCCACGAGTCGGATGTCTCGCTGCGCGTGGTCACCGACCACATGCGCACGTCCGTGATGCTCATCGGTGACGGCGTGAGCCCCGGCAACGAGGGCCGCGGCTACGTGCTGCGCCGCATCATGCGCCGCGCCATCCGCAACATGCGCCTGCTCGGCGCCACCGGTCCGGTCGTCCAGGACCTCATCGACGTCGTGATCGCGATGATGGGCCAGCAGTACCCGGAGCTCGTGACCGACCGCAAGCGCATCGAGACCGTGGCCCTCGCCGAGGAGGCCGCCTTCCTCAAGACGCTGAAGGCCGGCACGAACATCCTCGACACCGCCATCAGCGACACCAAGGAGTCCGGCGGCAAGGTCCTCGCCGGCGACAAGGCCTTCCTGCTCCACGACACCTGGGGCTTCCCGATCGACCTCACCCTCGAAATGGCCGCCGAACAGGGCCTTTCCGTGGACGAGGACGGCTTCCGCCGCCTGATGAAGGCCCAGCGGGACCAGGCCAAGGCCGACGCCCGCGCCAAGAAGACCGGCCACGCCGACCTCGGCGCCTACCGCCAGATCGCCGACGCCGCCGGAGAGACCGAGTTCGTCGGCTACGACCGGACCGAGGGCGAGTCGAAGATCGTCGGAATCCTCGTCGACGGCGCCTCCTCGCCCGCCGCCACGGAGGGCGACGAGGTCGAGATCGTCCTCGACCGCACCCCGTTCTACGCCGAGGGCGGCGGTCAGATCGGTGACACCGGCCGCATCAAGGTCGACTCCGGTGCCGTCATCGAGATCCGCGACTGCCAGAAGCCCGTCCCGGGTGTGTACGTCCACAAGGGCGTCGTCCAGGTCGGCGAGGTGACGGTGGGCGCCTCCGCTCAGGCCGTCATCGACGTACGCCGCCGCAAGGCCATCGCCCGCGCCCACTCGGCCACGCACCTCACGCACCAGGCCCTGCGCGACGCTCTCGGTCCGACGGCCGCCCAGGCCGGTTCCGAGAACCAGCCCGGCCGCTTCCGCTTCGACTTCGGTTCGCCGTCCGCCGTTCCCACGGCCGTGATGACCGACGTCGAGCAGAAGATCAACGAGGTGCTCGCCCGCGACCTGGACGTGCACGCCGAGGTCCTCAGTCTCGACGAGGCCAAGAAGCAGGGCGCCATCGCCGAGTTCGGCGAGAAGTACGGCGAGCGCGTCCGCGTCGTCACCATCGGCGACTTCTCCAAGGAGCTGTGCGGCGGCACGCACGTCCACAACACCGCCCAGCTCGGCCTGGTCAAGCTGCTCGGCGAGTCGTCCATCGGTTCCGGTGTACGGCGTATCGAGGCCCTGGTCGGCGTCGACGCCTACAACTTCCTCGCCCGTGAGCACACGGTCGTCGCCCAGCTCCAGGAGCTGGTCAAGGGCCGCCCCGAGGAGCTCCCGGAGAAGATCTCCGCCATGCTCGGCAAGTTGAAGGACGCCGAGAAGGAGATCGAGAAGTTCCGCGCGGAGAAGGTCCTGCAGGCCGCCGCCGGTCTGGTCGAGTCCGCCAAGGACGTGCACGGCGTCGCCCTGGTCACCGGCCAGGTCCCGGACGGCACCACCGCCGACGACCTGCGCAAGCTGGTCCTCGACGTGCGGGGCCGCATCCAGGGCGGACGCGCCGCCGTGGTCGCCCTGTTCACCACGGTGGGCGGCAAGCCGCTGACGGTCATCGCCACCAACGAGGCCGCCCGCGAACGCGGTCTGAAGGCCGGTGACCTGGTTCGTACCGCTGCCAAGACCCTCGGCGGCGGCGGTGGCGGCAAGCCGGACGTGGCCCAGGGCGGCGGCCAGAACCCGGCCGCTGTCGGCGAGGCCGCCGACGCGGTCGAGCGCCTGGTCGCCGAGACGGCCAAGTGAGCGCAGAAGGAAGCGTCATGCGCCGCGGACGCCGTCTCGCCATCGACGTCGGGGACGCCCGCATCGGGGTCGCCTCGTGCGACCCCGACGGGATCCTCGCGACTCCGGTCGAGACGGTGCCGGGACGCGATGTCCCGGCCGCCCAGCGGCGGCTGAAGCAACTCGTCGACGAGTACGAGCCGATCGAGGTCGTCGTCGGTCTCCCTCGCTCCCTCAAGGGGGGCGAGGGGCCGGCCGCTGTCAAGGTCCGCGCCTTCACCCAGGAGCTGGCCCGTATGATCGCCCCGGTCGCGGTGCGGCTCCTCGACGAGAGGATGACCACAGTGACGGCCAGTCAGGGGCTGCGCGCCTCGGGTGTGAAGTCCAAAAAGGGCAGGTCAGTCATCGATCAGGCGGCCGCGGTCATCATCCTGCAGCAGGCGCTGGAGTCCGAACGGGCGTCAGGCAAAGCACCCGGCGAGGGCGTCGAAGTGGTCATCTGATCGCGATACGGTAACGTTCCGCGCGATGTGGCGGCGTTCGAACAGTCGCCGCACAGCAAAAGAGGCGGCCGGGAGCCGTGCCACCAGCGCCAGCAGCCACCGCCTCGCGGCTCTAGGGGATCGATGACTGAGTATGGCCGGGGCCCAGGCTCCGAACCGTGGCATCCGGAGGACCCGTTGTTCGGGGACGTCGGATGGACGGGGCAGGCCGACAACGGCCAGTCCTACGGCGGCCAGCAGCAGCACCCGCAGCAGCCGCAGCATCAGCAGCACCCGCAGCAGCCGCAGCAGTCCCAGTACGGGGACTGGGGCACGGGCCAGCAGGCGCACTACCCCCAGGGGCAGCAGCAGTACGGCGACCAAGGGCACCCGCAGTACGACGGTCAGGGGCAGCAGCAGTACCAGCAGTACGGCGACCAGGGTCAGCAGCAATATCCCGGCCAGGGGCAGCCGCAGTACCCCGGCCAGGGGCAGCAGTACCCGGGGCAGGACCAGCAGCAGTACAACAACGGCGGCTGGGACACCGGAGCGCACCAGCAGGTCCCGTACCCCGCCGACCCGGTCGACCCGTACGGCGGCCGGCCCGCCGCGTACAACGGTGAGCAGCCCGACTACTACGGCACCCCCGACGCCTACCCGCCGCCGGAGCCGCCCGCCCGTCGGCGCGCCGAGCCCGAGCCCGAGACGGACTGGGATCCCGGCCCCGACCAGGGCGAGCACGCGTTCTTCGCTGGCGATGACGACGATGACGATGACGATGACGACGACCCGAAGGGCGGCGGCCGCGGTCGCAAGGGCCGGGGCGGCAAAGGCAAGGGCAAAGGTAAGAAGCGCCGCAGCGGATGTGCCTGCCTGGTGGTCGTGCTGGTCTTCGGAGGCGGTCTCGGCGGCGTCGGCTATTTCGGCTACCACTTCTACCAAAATCGTTTCGGCGCGGCGCCCGACTACGCGGGCGACGGCACGAGCGAAAAGGTGACCGTCACCATTCCCAAGGGTGCGCTCGGTTATGCCATCGGCCAGGAGCTCAAGAAGAAAGGTGTCGTCAAGAGCGTCGACGCCTTCGTGGCCGCACAGGACAAGAACCCCCAGGGCAAGACCATTCAGGCGGGCACGTACCTTCTGAACAAGGAAATGTCAGGGGAGAGCGCCGTCGCGCTGATGCTCAGCCCCAAGAGCAAGAACAACCTGACCGTCGCCGAAGGCAAGCGCAACAAGGACGTCTACGCGTCGATCGACAAGCGTCTCGACCTCGACAAGGGAACCACCGAAGGCGTCGCCAAGAAGGAATGGCCGACCCTCGGACTTCCGGACTGGGCGAACAGCGGCAAGGACATCAAGGACCCGCTGGAAGGTTTCCTTTACCCGTCGACCTATCCGGTCGCCAAGGGCATGAAGCCCAAGGATGTCCTGAAGGAAATGGTCGACCAGGCCAAGCAGAAGTACGCCGCGTTCGGCATTCAGGCAAAGGCCAAGAGCCTGGGTCTGGAGAATCCGCTGCAGGTACTGACCGTGGCGAGCCTCGTCCAGGCCGAAGGAAGGTCCAAGAGCGACTTCGAGAAGGTCGCGAGGGTGGTCTACAACCGTCTGAAGCCGAACAACACGGAGACCTACGGCCTCCTCGACTTCGACTCGACGGTGAACTACCTGAAGGGCGAGTCGAAGCTGGCCACCGGTTCGGTCGACGAACTGCGGAAGATCAACGACCCGTACAACACCTACAAGATCAAGGGCCTGCCCCCCGGGCCGATCAGCAATCCCGGTGAAGTGGCGGTCAAGGCCGCTCTCAACCCGGCCAAGGGCAACTGGTACTACTTCGTCTCGGTCAGCGCGACCAAGACGCTGTTCGCCGAGACCAACGAAGAGCAGAACCGCAACCGCGAGAAGTACCTCGAGGAACAGAAGGGTCAATGAGCAGGAGCGACGCCAAGAGCCGGGCGGCCGTACTCGGCTCGCCCATCGCCCACTCCCTCTCCCCGGTGCTGCACCGCGCCGCGTACAAGGCGCTCGGGCTCGACGAGTGGTCGTACGACCGCTTCGAGGTCGACGAGGAGGCGCTGCCCGGGTTCTTCGGCAAGCTGGGCAGCGACTGGGCGGGGCTGTCGCTGACCATGCCCCTCAAGCGGGCCGTGATCCCGCTGCTCGACGAGATCAGTGAGACGGCGTCCTCCGTCGAGGCGGTCAACACCGTCGTGTTCACCGACGACGGCCGACGGTTCGGCGACAACACCGACATCCCCGGCATTGTCGCCGCCCTGCGCGAGCACGGGATCGAGCAGGTCGACTCCGCCGCCGTCCTCGGAGCGGGCGCCACCGCGTCCTCGGCACTGGCCGCCCTCGCCCGGATCTGCACCGGTGAGGTCGTCGCGTACGTACGCAGCACGGAGCGGGCGGCCGAGATGCGGCAATGGGGGGAGCGGCTCGACATCGAGGTGCGTACGGCGGACTGGGCCGACGCCGAGGAGGCCCTGCGCGCCCCGCTCGTGATCGCCACCACCCCGGCGGGCGCCACGGACGCGCTGGCCGCGGCCGTCCCCGAACGGCCCGCCACCCTCTTCGACGTGCTGTACGACCCGTGGCCCACCGACCTGGCGGCCCGCTGGTCGGCGTACGGCGGAGCCGTCGTCAGCGGCCTCGACCTCCTCGTCCACCAGGCCGTCCTCCAGGTCGAGCAGATGACGGGCCGCACCCCGGCTCCGCTCGACGCCATGCGGAAAGCCGGGGAACACGCGCTCGCCGCTCGCTAGGATTTCCCGAGGCCTTGCAGGGGGCGGGGCCGAGGGGGGGACACGGATGAGCGCGGGCGTGCCCATGGCATCCGGCAAGGGCGAGATCGTCCAGTTGGTGCTGCCGTTCCTGCCGGACTGGATGCAGCACGTCGTGCTGGTCCTGCTGATTGTCGCGGTCCTGGCGACGTGGGGCTTCAAGATCAAGCGCAGGATCGACCACCGGCGGGCCCTGCGCGAGGGACGGCCCATGCGCGGACAGGGCCGCGGCGCCGACCATCTGGGCGCCTATGCGCCGCCGCCGGGTGCCGTGCCGCCGCCCGCCACTCCGCCGCCGCTGCGCCCCGACGACAGCTCCACCGCTTCCTGAGACCACCGGTCCGTCCGTCTGGTGGACCACCGGCCGGGCCTGGCGCCCGGACGTGGGAGGATCAGAGATGGCGGGCCAGGGCCGCGCACCGGTCGCGCCGTCGCCGTACGCGAGGACGCGCGTACGCAAAGACAGTACGCAGTACCAGGGCGCGAGCATCATGAGGAGCACCGTTGAGCAGGTTGCGCTGGCTGACCGCGGGGGAGTCCCACGGCCCCGCACTCGTGGCGACGCTGGAGGGTCTTCCCGCCGGCGTGCCGATCACCACGGAGATGGTGGCGGACCACCTGGCCAGGCGTCGTCTTGGTTACGGTCGCGGTGCCCGGATGAAGTTCGAGCGCGACGAGGTCACCTTCCTCGGCGGTGTGCGCCACGGGCTGACCATGGGCTCGCCGATCGCCATCATGGTGGGCAACACCGAGTGGCCCAAGTGGGAGCAGGTCATGGCGGCCGACCCGGTCGCCCCGGAGATCCTCGCCGACCTCGCGCGCAACGCCCCGCTGACCCGCCCGCGTCCCGGCCACGCCGACCTCGCGGGCATGCAGAAGTACGGCTTCGACGAGGCCCGGCCGATCCTGGAGCGCGCGAGTGCCCGGGAGACCGCGGCCCGGGTCGCGCTCGGTGCGGTGGCCCGCTCGTACCTGAAGGAGACGGCCGGCATCGAGATCGTCTCGCACGTCGTCGAGCTGGCCGCGGCGAAGGCGCCCTACGGCGTCTACCCCAAGCCCTCCGACGTCGAGAAGCTCGACGCCGACCCGGTGCGCTGCCTGGACGCCGACGCGTCGAAGGCGATGGTCGCGGAGATCGACCAGGCCCACAAGGACGGCGACACCCTCGGCGGTGTGGTCGAGGTGCTGGCGTACGGCGTGCCCGTGGGCCTGGGCTCGCACGTGCACTGGGACCGGCGGCTCGACGCCCGGCTCGCGGCCGCCCTCATGGGCATCCAGGCCATCAAGGGCGTCGAGGTCGGCGACGGCTTCGACCTCGCCCGGGTGCCGGGCTCCAAGGCGCACGACGAGATCGTCCACACCGAGGACGGCATCCGGCGCACCTCCGGCCGCTCCGGCGGCACCGAGGGCGGTCTGACCACCGGTGAACTGCTGCGCGTGCGCGCCGCGATGAAGCCGATCGCGACCGTGCCGCGCGCGCTCGCCACCATCGACGTCGCCACCGGCGAGGCCGCCAAGGCCCACCACCAGCGCTCCGACGTGTGCGCGGTCCCGGCCGCCGGCATCGTCGCCGAGGCCATGGTGGCCCTCGTCCTCGCGGACGCGGTGGCGGAGAAGTTCGGCGGCGACAGCGTGCCCGAGACCCGGCGCAACGTCGAGTCCTACCTCGAGAACCTGGCCATCCGGTGAAGGCGGGCCCCCTGCTCGTCCTGGTCGGCCCCATGGGCGTCGGCAAGTCCACGGTGGGCGCCCTGGTCGCCGAGCGGCTCGGCCGCGCCTACCGGGACACGGACGAGGACATCGTGGCCGCCGAGGGCCGCACCATCGCCGACATCTTCGTCGAGGAGGGCGAGGCCGCCTTCCGCGCCGTAGAGAAGCGGGCGGTGCACCGGGCGCTCGCCGAGCACGACGGCGTCCTCGCGCTCGGCGGCGGTGCGATCCTCGACGAGGAGACGCGCGCCGCGCTCGCCGGACACCAGGTGGTCTACCTCTCGATGGAGGTCGAGGAGGCGGTCCAGCGCACCGGCCTGAACGCGGCCCGTCCGCTGCTGGCCGTCAACCCGCGCAGGCAGTGGCGCGAGCTGATGGAGGCCCGCCGCCATCTGTACACCGACGTCGCCCGCGCGGTCGTGGCGACCGACGGCCGTACCCCCGAAGAGGTCGCCCAAGCGGTCCTCGACGCACTGGAGTTGAAGACTGCATCTTCCGGGGGGCAACCCCCGGACCCCCGGCAGGAGAAAGCATGATCGAGCAGCAGGTGACGCGCATTCAGGTCGGCGGCACGGCGGGCACCGAGCCGTACGAGGTCCTGGTCGGCCGGCAGCTCCTGGGCGAACTCGGTGGACTGATCGGCGAGAAGGCCAAGCGCGTCGCGGTCATCCACCCCGAGGCGCTCGCCGACACCGGTGAGGCGCTCGCCGCGGACCTGGGCGGGCAGGGCTTCGAGACCGTCGCCATCCAGGTGCCGAACGCGGAGGAGGCCAAGACCGCCGAGGTCGCCGCCTACTGCTGGAAGGCGCTGGGCCAGTCCGGCTTCACCCGCACCGACGTCATCGTCGGTGTCGGCGGCGGCGCCACCACCGACCTGGCCGGGTTCGTGGCGGCGACCTGGCTGCGCGGGGTGCGCTGGATCGCCGTCCCCACCACCGTGCTCGCCATGGTGGACGCGGCGGTCGGCGGCAAGACCGGCATCAACACCGCCGAGGGCAAGAACCTCGTCGGTGCCTTCCACCCGCCCGCGGGCGTGCTCTGCGATCTCGCCGCGCTGGACTCGCTGCCGGTCAACGACTACGTGTCCGGGCTCGCCGAGATCATCAAGGCCGGGTTCATCGCCGACCCGGTGATCCTGGAGCTGATCGAGGCCGACCCGGAGGCCGCCCGCACCCCGGCGGGCCCGCACACCGCCGAGCTGATCGAGCGGTCCATCAAGGTCAAGGCCGAGGTCGTCTCCGGTGACCTCAAGGAGTCCGGCCTGCGCGAGATCCTCAACTACGGGCACACCCTCGCGCACGCCATCGAGAAGAACGAGCGCTACAAGTGGCGGCACGGCGCGGCCGTCTCGGTCGGCATGCACTTCGCCGCCGAACTCGGCCGTCTCGCGGGCCGGCTGGACGACGCGACCGCCGACCGCCACCGCACCGTCCTGGAGTCGGTCGGCCTCCCCCTGAGCTACCGCTACGACCAGTGGCCCAAGCTCGTGGAGAACATGAAGGTCGACAAGAAGTCCCGCGGCGACCTGCTGCGCTTCATCGTCCTCGACGGACTCGCCAAGCCGACGGTCCTGGAGGGCCCCGACCCGGCCGTCCTCCTTGCCGCGTACGGCGAAGTGGGCGAGTAGCTCCCCTTCGGGTGCACTTCGTCCGATTCGCCTGCGCCCACGGGCACTTCGCGCCGTCCCGGGCCGTTCACACAACGGCGGCCCGGGACGGTACCGTTCGGTAGGGAACGGGGTTCGGGCCCCGCCGCAGGCGACTTGAGCGCCCCGGAGGCGAACGCGCCAGGACACGAGACGGAGTGGCACCGGATGCAGCACGCAGTGGGGGCTCCGCTGCCGCCGCCCCACCAGCCGGGGCAGGGCCCCGCGGCCGGCTGGTCGCCGGCCGCGCAGCACCCGGGACACCCGGGCGCGGCACCCATGACCCCGCCTGCCCCCGGCTTCACCGGCCCGCCGCAGGGACCCTCGGCGCCTCAGACGCACGCTTCGCAGCACGCGCCCCAGCACCACGCGCCCGTCCCGCCGACGCCGGACACCACAGGCCATGTGCAGCTGCCGCCGGGCAACCCCGTCCCCCTGCCGAGTCCGGCGCCGGATCTGACGTCCGCCCCGCTCGCGGTTCTGCTCATCGGCCCCGCCGGCGCCGGCAAGACGAGCGTCGCCAAGTACTGGGCGGGCCACCGCCGGGTGCCCACCGCCCACATCAGCCTCGACGACGTACGCGAATGGGTGCGCTCCGGGTTCGCCGACCCGCAGTCCGGATGGAACGACCATTCGGAGGCGCAGTATCGTCTCGCCCGCCGCACCTGCGGCTTCGCCGCACGGAACTTCCTGGCCAACGGCATCTCCTGCATCCTCGACGACGCGGTCTTCCCGGACCGCCCGGTCGTCGGCCTCGGCGGCTGGAAACGGCATGTGGGTCCGGGACTGCTGCCCGTCGTCCTGCTGCCCGGGCTGGAAATCGTCCTGGAGCGCAACGCCGAGCGCTCCGGCAACCGCCGCCTCACCGACGAGGAAGTCGCCCGCATCCACGGCCGGATGGCCGGGTGGTACGGCTCGGGACTGCCCATCATCGACAACTCCCAGCTCGACGTTCCGGCCACCGCCCGGGTCCTGGACGACGTGCTCGCCCGCTCCATCGCGAGCCCGCCCCAGTGGTGAGGCCGTGACCCGGTGGCGCCCGCCCCACCCCGGTCGGCCCCTCTGAACCGGCGATATCCGGCCACCGCTCGTAGGCTCGGGTCATGTCAGAGGTCTACGCGGCCCGCCGGGAGCGGCTGAAGGAGCGCTGTACGGCAGGTGGCAGCGCGACGGCGCTGGTCACCCGCCCGGCCAATGTGCGGTATCTCGCGGGAGCGGCGCCGCACGGCGCCGTGCTCCTGCTGAGCAGGGGTGAAGACCTGCTGTTCTGCTCGCGCCCGCCCAGCGGCGAGGCCGAGGACGGCAGACCCGACGAGGCGCTGCGCGTGCAGGTGCTGCCGGGCCCCGGTGGCGACCCGGCCGTCGCCGCCGCCGATGTCGCCGCGGCCAGGGGCGCCGAGTCCCTCGCCGTCGAGGAGCACCACCTGACCGTGACCCGGCACCGGGCCATCGGGTCGGTGGCGCCCCGGCTGCGACTGGGCGACCTCGGCGGTGCGGTCGAGCAGCTGAGGGTCGTCAAGGGCGAGGAGGAGATCTCCTGTCTGCGGATCGGCGCCGAGATCGCCGACCAGGCGCTGGGCGAACTGCTCGAATCCATCCTGGTCGGCCGCACCGAGCGCCATCTCGCGCTGGAGCTGGAGCGACGCCTCGTCGACCACGGCGCCGACGGTCCGGCCTTCGCGACCTCGGTCGGCACCGGCCCGAACTCGGGGCGGCGCGGCCACCGGCCCACGGACCGGCGCGTGGAGGAGGGAGATTTCCTCTCCGTCTGTCTCGGGGCCACCTATCGCGGCTACCGCTGCGAGATCGGCCGTACGTTCGTCATCGGCACCTCTCCCGCCGACTGGCAGATCGAGCTGTACGACCTCGTCTTCGCCGCCCAGCGCGCCGGACGCGAGGCGTTGGCCCCGGGCGCCGCCTACCGTGACGTGGACCGCGCCGCCCGCCAGGTCCTCGACTCCGCGGGGTACATGGAAGGCCTCCCTCCGCTGACGGGGCACGGTGTCGGGCTCGAAATCGACGAGGAGCCGCAGCTCGCCCCCGCGGCCATGGGTAAACTGGACGCTTGCGTGCCGGTCACCGTCGAACCGGGGGTTCACATCCCGGGCCGGGGCGGCGTCCGGATCGATGACACGCTCGTCGTCCGCCCCGAGGCGGATGGCGGACCCGAGCTACTCACCATCACGACCAAGGAACTGCTCGCGCTGTAGCTTTCCGAGCTACGCGCGGTGCGCCGGGGTCGTCCACGTCAGTCCAGGAGATTCCGCAACCGTGGCTTCCACGAACGACCTCAAGAACGGCCTGGTGCTCAAGCTCGACGGGGGCCAGCTCTGGTCCGTCGTCGAGTTCCAGCACGTCAAGCCCGGCAAGGGCCCGGCCTTCGTGCGCACCAAGCTGAAGAACGTGCTCTCCGGCAAGGTCGTCGACAAGACGTTCAACGCCGGCGTCAAGGTCGAGACGGCCACGATCGACAAGCGCGACATGCAGTTCTCGTACATGGACGGCGAGTACTTCGTCTTCATGGACATGGACACGTACGACCAGCTGATGGTCGACCGCAAGTCCGTCGGTGACGCCGCCAACTTCCTGATCGAGGGCTTCACGGCCACCGTCGCGCAGCACGAGGGCGAGGTGCTCTTCGTCGAGCTGCCGGCCGCCGTCGAGCTCGTCATCCAGGAGACCGAGCCGGGCGTCCAGGGCGACCGCTCCACCGGGGGCACCAAGCCCGCCACCCTGGAGACCGGCCACCAGATCCAGGTGCCGCTCTTCATCACCACCGGTGAGAAGATCAAGGTCGACACCCGTACGAGCGACTACCTCGGCCGGGTGAACAGCTAACCGTGGCTGCCCGCAACACGGCCCGCAAGCGCGCCTTCCAGATCCTCTTCGAGGGCGACCAGCGCGGCGTGGACGTCCTGACGGTCCTCGCGGACTGGATCCGGCACTCCCGGTCCGACACCCGGCAGCCGCCGGTGAGCGAGTACACGATGCAGCTGGTCGAGGGGTACGCCACCAAGGTGCGCCGGATCGACGACCTCATCGCGCAGTACGCCGTCGGCTGGACGATGGACAGGATGCCGGTCGTCGACCGCAACATCCTGCGCCTCGGTGCCTACGAGCTGATCTGGGTCGACGAGACCCCGGACGCGGTGGTGCTCGACGAGGCGGTGCAGCTGGCGAAGGAGTTCTCCACGGACGACTCACCCTCGTTCGTGAACGGCCTGCTGGGCCGTCTGAAGGACCTCAAGCCGTCGCTGCGCCGCGACGAGGCCTAGCCGGGGCTCGACGTCCGCAGAGTTACGAAAACGCCGGAGGGCCCGCAGCAGGCGTTGCTGCGGGCCCTCCGG
>NZ_JBEXDZ010000097.1:0-34624 GCF_040606085.1 Streptomyces sp. NPDC005485
GCGGACCGCGCCGCCGTCGGCCGGTTCGCCGCCGAGTACGCCGTGCGCGGCGCCGCACTGCTGCGGGCGCACGGGCTCGACTGTCCGACGGTCACGGTGGGCGGCACCCCCACCGCGGAAGGCGCGCTGGCCGTACCCGGAGTGACCGAGGTGTGCGCGGGCGCCTACGCGTTGCAGGACGCCGGGATGGCCGCGATCGGGATCTGCGACGCCGACGACGTGGCGGTGACGGTGGCGGTCGAGCCGGGCACCGGGTCCTTCACGGACGGCGACGTCGACCTGGACGCATACCCCTACCCCTGGCAGACCGCGGGCGAACGGACCCTGCGCCCGGCCCCGGAGCGGGTGCACGTCCTGCCTCCGCACGTCTGCGCCCTGATGCCGCAGATCGATCACGTGACCGCCCGCGAGCAGAAACGGCCCGACACCACATGGCGCGTACGGAACCAGATGGACGAGCCGGATCAGGCGGACCAGGCGGACCAGGCGGATCAGGCGGACCAGCTGCGCGAGACGGATCGAACGGATCGCCCCGAGCGGACAACTCCCGTACGGCGGACGGGCGAAGCGGCGGGATAGCCGGGGCCGGGGGCTCCGGAGACGTCCCGTCCGGTGCCACCGCGCCCGCGGCCCCCTCGCGCTTCTCCGTGCTGCGCATCCCCGCCTACCGCTGGTTCTTCCTCGGCCAACTCACCTCGGCGTTCGGTGACTTCCTGGTCGCGCCGGCGCTCGCGTTCGCCGTGCTCGGGCTCACCGGGTCGGCCGCCGACATCGGGTTCGTGCTCGCGGCGCGGACCGTCCCCCTCGTGCTGCTGATGCTGGTCGGCGGTGCGCTCGCGGACCGGCTGCCGCGGCATCTGGTGATGATCGGCGCGGACGTGGTGCGGGCGGGCGTGCAGGCGGCGACGGCTGTGCTCGTCCTGTCGGGGCAGGCGCAGATATGGCAGTTGATGGCGCTGCAGGCCGTACACGGCTCGGCCACCGCGATGTTCACCCCGGCGGTGTCCGGGCTGCTTCAGCAGACCGTGCCGCCGCCGCAGCGGCAGGCCGGCAACGCCCTGCTCTCCATGCAGCGTTCGGCGGCGTTCATCGCGGCACCGCTGATCGCGACCGTGCTCGTGGTCACGGTGGGGCCGGGCTGGGCGATCGGCGCCGATGCCGTGACCTTTGTAGCGAGCGCGGTCTTCCTGAGCAGGCTGCGCCCGCTCACCGGCCCCACTCCGAAGGGGACGAAGGCGACGAAGGCGTCGTCGGACAAGTCGGACAGGAGTGACGCCCAGGTGGCGGCGCCCGCCGCGCGCAACCTCGCGCGCGATCTGCGTGAGGGCTGGCGGGAGTTCCGTTCCCGTACCTGGGTGTGGTCCCTGATCTCCGCGGCCTCGCTGACCAACGCCTGCTGGTCGGTGTTCTCCGTCCTCGGACCGGCGCTGAGCGAACGGGAGTTCGGCGGACCCGAGGCCTGGGGCCTGGTCCTGACGGCCTTCGGCGCCGGGGCGGTGAGCGGCGGCGCGGTCGCGCTGTACGTACGCCCGCGCCGGCCACTGCGGTTCGCGGCGCTGTCCGTGTCGCTGTTCGCCGTGCCCTCGCTCGTGATGTCGCAGGTGTCGTCGGCGGTGCCCGTCATGGCCGGGGCGTTCCTCGGCGGGCTGGGACTGATGGTCTTCAACCCCCTGTGGGAGACGGTCCTCCAGCGGGAGATCCCCTCCACCGCCCTGTCGAAGGTCAGCTCCTACGAGTGGCTCGGGTCGTACGCCATGCAGCCCGTCGGCATGGTCCTCGCCGGACCGGCCGCCGCCCTGTGGGGTGCCCGGCGCACGATGCTGGCCGTCGGCCTCGCCCACCTGGCGATCAGCCTCGCACCCCTGGCCGTACGGGACGTGCGGAATCTGACGGACGCGGGCGAGCACACCCCCGCACCCGCACCCGCACCCGCACCCGCACCCGCACCCGCATCCGCACCCGCATCCGCACCCGATCTCGCTTCCGGCGCCGCATCCGCGGCCGCTCCTGCCGCCGTACCGACCGCCGCTCCCACGGCCGTACCCACCGAGAGAAAGGACTGACACGATGGCGAAGTCCCAGGGCAACGCTCCGGGCGCCGGGCACAACCGTCCCTGGACGGACAGCTTGCAGCGCGGCCGGGTGCCCGGCCCGCGGCTTCCCCAGCAGCGGGTGGTGGACGGCAGCGGACCCAGCACGCGCAGTGTGCACGCGGGGACCTACGAGGACCCGATCACCGGCGCGGTGGGCACCCCGGTGTTCCAGAGCACCACGTTCGCCTTCACGGAGGACACGTACCAGGCGTTCGACCAGGGGCACATCCGCGACGTGCCGATCTACGGCCGCTACGGCAGCCCCAACCAGTGGTCCGTGCAGGAGAAGATCGCCTCGCTGGAGAACGCGGAGAGCGCCCTGATGTTCTCCTCGGGCATGGCGGCGATCACCACGACGCTGCTCGCGCTCACCAACAAGGGCGGCCACATCGTCAGTTCGCGGGACGTGTACGGCGGCACCTTCAACCTGCTGCGCGAGGACATGCACCAGCTGGGACGCTCGGTGACCTTCACCGACCCGACCGATCTGGACGCGATCCGGGCGGCGGTGCGCGACGAGACCCAGGTGCTGTTCTTCGAGACCCTGACCAACCCGCTGCTCAAGGCGGTGCCGCTGGCGGAACTGGGCGCGCTGGCAAGGGAGTTCGGCCTGCTGCTGGTCGTCGACAACACCTTCCTCTCGCCGGTTTGCCTGCGGCCGCTGGAGCATGGCGCCCACATCGTGATCCACAGCGCCACCAAGTACCTGAACGGCCACAGCGATGTGACCGCGGGTGTCGCCGCTGGATCACGCAAGTACGTCGACCGGATCTGGTCGCAACTGCTGAAGTTCGGCGGCTCCTTGGACGCCATGATGTGCTTCCTGCTGGAACGCGGGCTGAAGACGCTTGCCCTGCGGATGCGCCGGCACAGCGAGAACGCCACCGCGCTGGCCGCCTTCCTCGCCGAGCACCCGGCGATCCGGGCCGTCCACCACCCTTCGCGCCCCGAGTACCCCTATCCGTGGCTGCACGAGCTCTGCCCCGACGGCTGGGGCGGCATGGTCGCGTTCGAGCTGCACGGCGGGGACGAGGCGGCTCTGAAACTCCTCGACCGGCTGGAACTCCCCGTCGTGGCCACCAGCTTGGGCGGCGTGGAGTCGCTGGTGAGCCTCCCGTTCAACACCTCGCACAGCTTCCTGACGTCCCGTCAGCGGCGTGAAGTGGGCATCGAGCCCGGGCTGGTGCGCTTCTCGGCCGGCATCGAGGACACCGACGACCTGCTCGCCGACCTCGACCAAGCGCTCTCCGGACTGTGACGAAAGGCCTTCAGGCATGCGCAACGGACTGAACATCACCGGTGTCTCGGAGACCGTCCACGAACTTCGCGAGCACCCCGAAGAGGCGATCGCCGACTTCGCCGTCGAGGCGCCCGCCCGCACCGACGAGCACGGCATCTCCAGGGCCAGGGCCCTCACCCTCCGCGCCGGCACGATCAGGGTCGCGCGCGACTTCCACCTGGAGCAGCGGTCGTTCGCCGCGCCCGCCGACGGCACGCCCACCCCGTACGAGTCGGCGCTCGCCGCCCTCGGGGCATGCGTACTGATGACCAAGGTGAACGGCTACACGGCCCGTGGGGTGACACTCGGCGCGCTGCGCGTCACCGTACGAGCCGACCTCGCGCTCGACGAGGACGGCCGCCCGGCCCCGGGCACCCCGCTCGGCAACCTCGCCTGGCACTGCGACCTCGACTGCGACACGTCCGCCGACACCGTCTCCTCGGTCAACCGGCTCGTCACCGCCTTCAGCCCCAACCACCGGGTGTTTCTTGACGAGTCACCGATCAGTGCCGCCGTGCGCGTCCGCCGGAGCGACGGCACCGTTCTGGACCTTCCGGTCGACTGGGCCCCTGAGCCGGCGCCTCAGCCCTCCTCCGTGTGTTCCGTGGAAGCCGAGGTCGTCTGGGAGAACGGCTCCGAGGCGGTCTACCGCACGGCCCTCACCGTCGACGGCGTACGACGTCTCTCCGAGCCCCTGATCGCGGACCAGCCCAAGCAACTCGTCGGCATCGACAAGGGCCCCAACTCCCAGGAGATCCTGCTCTCCGCACTCTGCGGCGAACTGGCCACCCTGATCCAGCCGGAGGCGGGAACGCGTGCGGGCGCGGAGCTGCGCGATCCGGTCCTGCGGGCCGACGGCCGCCTCGACACCCGCGGGATGCTCAACGTCCACCGGGAGATCTCCAGCAGCTTCCACAACCTGACCGTCCGGCTCGCCCTCGACAGCGACGCACCCGAACCCGCGCTGCGAGACCTGCTCTCGCGCGCCCTGTCCCGCGCGGTGCTGCCCGCCACCCTGCTCACCGCGCTCCCGATCGCGGTCACGCTGGCACACGGAGACGCACCCCAACTGGCCTATCACAGCACCGTGGAGGACGCGGAAGGCATCCGCGACGAGGTGACACGACGGCAACGGGAGGCCGCGAACGCGTAGTTGAGCGTCGGCGACGAGACACGAGAGGCTGATTGTGCTCTTGTCGTGGCCTGTTCGAAGCGCTTATTTTTGCGGCTCCTGACGCATTGTCGAGGGGGGCATCCGCATGGCCGTACGGGGTCGGCACCGCCGGTATCAGCCGAACAGGATCAACCGCGCCTCACTCACCGTCACGGCCGGCGGCGCCGGAATTGCACTCCCGCTCCTCGCGCCCGGCGCCGCCCACGCGGCCGACGTGGGCACCTGGAACAAGGTCGCCGCCTGCGAATCCAGCAACAACTGGAGCATCAACACCGGCAACGGCTACTACGGCGGGCTGCAGTTCACCCAGTCCACCTGGGAGGCGTACGGCGGCACGGCCTATGCGCATCGCGCGGATCAGGCCACCAAGGACCAGCAGATCGCCGTCGCCGAGAAGGTGCTCGACGGACAGGGGCCCGGCGCCTGGCCGGTCTGTTCGGTCCGCGCCGGACTCACCCGGGGCGGCGGAGCCCCCCACATCAGCACGTCCGGCACTACCACACAGACCACCAAAGAGACCGCGACGAGCAGGGACACACGGACTCCCAAACGCTCCGTGCGCGACGTACAGCCGCAGACCACGCCCCAGTCGCAGGCGGGCACGGCCGAGATGTACACCGTCGTCCACGGCGACACGCTCTCCGGCATAGCCGACTCCCGGCAGGTCCAGGGCGGCTGGCAGCGGCTGTATGCCGCGAACCGTACGACCGTGGGTTCCGACCCGGACCTGATCCTGCCCGGCCAGCGGCTGAGCCTGCGCGGCAAGGCGCCGACGGCCCACCCCAAGGACACGACGTCCGACACGTCCACGACGAAGAAGACGAAGAAGTCCCCGGTCAAGGAGACCAGGGACACCAAGGACACCAAGAAGCACACCGACAAGGTCACCACGACCCACACCCTGGTCGCCCCGGTGAACGCCGCGACCGGCACGCCGTACCGCGCCGCCGGCTCGTCCTGGTCCAAGGGCTACCACACGGGCGTCGACTTCCCGGTGCCGACCGGCACCACGGTGAAGGCGGTCGGCGCGGGCCAGGTCGTCAGCTCGGGCTGGGGCGGTTCGTACGGCTACCAGGTGGTGATACGGCACTCGGACGGCCGCTACTCGCAGTACGCCCATCTCTCCGCGATCTCCGTGAAGGCCGGGCAGAGCGTGACGACCGGCCAGCGCATAGGCCGCTCCGGGTCCACGGGCAACGCCACGGGCCCGCATCTGCACTTCGAGGTGCGGACGGGGCCCGGCTTCGGTTCCGACGTCGATCCGGTCGCGTATCTCAGGGCGGGCGGCGTCAGGATTTGACGCGCGTGCGGTGCCGGTCCAGCAGTGGGGTCGGGACGTAGGGCCCGCCGTAGAACGGTGCGTAGTAGCGCGGTACGTCGTCCAGGGACGGGGCCGGGACGGACGGGACCTTGGCCCCGTCGTCGTCCTGGTCCGCGCCGTCGTACGCCGCGTCCGGCACTGTGCCCGGCACCGTCACCGAGGCCGTCGCCGGTGCCGGAACGGTCACCTGAAGTTGTGCCAAGGCGTCTTCAAGCGCTGTCGAGGCAGTCGCCGCGGACTGGGCGGGAAGCCCGGCGAGCAGTTCCTTCGCGGGGGGCGTGCCCACCGGGAGGGCGGCGGGTGCGGTGGTTGCCGTCGTGCGCTGCGGGGTGTCCAGCCGCTCGGTCGTGAGCAGGATCAGGCCGCCCGCGGCGACGACGCCGCAGCCCAGGGCGAGCATGGTGCCCGTCGCTCCGTAGCGGAAGGTTTCGCCGAACATCGTGATGCCGACCGCCGCCGCCATCATCGGGTTCACCACCGTCAGGGTGGCCAGCGGGGCCGCGAGGCCGCCGCCCCGGTAGGAGGCCTGCGACAGGAGCATTCCGGCCGTGGCCAGGACGCCGATGACGCCCAGGCTCGGCAGGTCGGAGAACGTGACGTGGTTCGTCCAGTCCACCGCGACCGTCTTCGTGAACACGGACGACATACCGAAGGCGATACCCGACGCGACCGCGAGGAGCACGCTGCGCACGGCCGGGTGGCGGTGCGCGGCACGACCCGCGACCATCAGCGCCACCACGGCGCCGCCGCTGACCACGGCCAGCAGCACACGCTGGGGGTCGCTCAGGGACCGTGCGTCGGCCGTACCGACCAGGGACAGCAGGCCCGCGAGGCCCACCGTCGCCATGATCGCGCCCCGCCATGCGGTCGCCCCGGCCTTGCGACCGACGAAGAGCGCCGCCATCGGCAGCGCGAAGACGATGGTGAGCGCGCCCAGGGGCTGGACCAGGCTCAGGGGGCCGTAGGCGAGCGCCACCACGTGCAGCAGCCCACCGAGGCCGTTCAGCGCCACGGCGGCCCACCAGCTGGGCCTGCGCAGCGGCGCGTACGTCTGGTCCGGGGAGGTCACCGCGACCTGCTCCTGGACGATGGCACCGCCGGCGTACGCGACGGCGGAGACGAGGGAGAGCAACACGGACAGCGTCAGAGCGCTCATGTGTCCCTCCTCTGCGTACGGCGTGGGCGGCGGGCCCGGCGCGACGAACGGTCGGCTTGCATAGCAACAACGATGCCCTGCGAATTCCTTCACGTCGTCGTACCTGAGCAGGCATTGGGTCCTACTGCCGATGGAGTAGGACACGCGCCTCGTCCTCCCCAGGGTGGGTGACAGCACGGCCGGGCCCGCCGGTGGAAACCCCTAGGGGGCTTGGTACTACTGCTCTTCGTGGACCTCGACCCGGATCTCTCAGCACTCGACTCGCTCGGTGGCTTCTTCGTACTACGCACGGCAGTATCGCCACAGGGCGCTCAAGCAACGCTTGAGAAGGCCTATACGACCCCTCGAACCGACCCGGACGGGGACGTTTATGCGGATCCGATGACTTTCCGGGTCCGCAAAGTCGCACAAAGTCTGCGGGCCCCCGAGGACCGCGTCGCGGCCTCGATCGCGCACCAGGCGCTGGCCGCCCGGCTGTGGTCGATCGCGCTCGGCTCCGCCGCGCTGTTCGGCCGGGTGCCCGACCTCGATCCGCGGCTGCTGCACTGGAATCCGGACGCCGGCGCGCCCGACGACCTGTGGCCGGCCGAGGTGCGCATGCTGCCCGCGGCGGCGATCGGCGACGTCGTACAGGAAGGTCATCTCGCCCCGCTGGCGGCGGCCCTGCGCTCCCGGTACCGCGTCTCGGCGGGCCTGTTGCGGGGCAACTCGGGCTCCGCCCTGGCGGGCGCCCTGCGCCAACTCGACCGCTGGGCGTCCGCCAATCGCCGCGCGGACGTGGCCGACCGGGCCCACGAGATCGCCGCCGGGCTCTTCACCCACCCCGAACTCGCCGGCACCCTGGACCCCACCACCCTCCGCCGCCGCAGCTGCTGTCTCTACTACCGCCTCCCGGGCGGCGGCCTGTGCGGCGACTGCTGCTTCGACCGCCGCCCGCCGACGAGGAATCCGGGCGCCGATGCACGGCCTTGAGTTCATCGCCCTGGGATTCGTGTTCGTCGCGGCCGGGCTCCTGTGGCGGGGACGCGCCGTGCGGCCGCTGTCGGCGAAACGCGCACGGGCGGCGCTCGCGCGTGAGCACTCCCGCCATCTGCTGCGCGCCGCGGACCTGGCGATCGCCCGGGCGCGCCGCAGCGCCGCGCCCGACGAGCCCGTCATCATCAGGATCGACGACGTGCTCGCCACGGCGTACCGGCAGTTCGGGCACCCGTGCGGGTCACGGGAGGAGGCGGCCGCGGCGCTCCGGCAGCGCTACGAGGCGCGGGGATGCCGCTCCGACTGCATGACGGACGCCTTCGACTGACCGCCCGCGCGCGGACGCCGACCGCGCGTTCCCGGGTCGCGGTCTTCCCCCGCCGCCTCATCTGGGTGACCATGAAGAGCACTAGCCGCTATGACGGGGGGTTCTGTGTGCGAGTGGGACTGCTGAGCCGGGAGTATCCGCCCGATGTGTACGGCGGTGCGGGGGTCCACGTCGAGTTCCTCGCCCGGGAGCTGCGCTCCCTCACGGACCTGGACGTGCACTGCTGGGGCGAGGTCACCGCTTCGGAGCGAGCTGCCGGCGTCGTCCGCCACCGGCCCTGGTCCGCGCTCGACGGGGCCAACGACGCGCTGCGCACGTTCTCCGTGGACCTCTCCATGGCGGCCGGTCTCGAAGGCCGCGAACTCGTCCACTCGCACACCTGGTACGCCAACCTGGCCGGCCACTTCGGCAAGCTGCTGCACGGCATCCCGCACGTGATGACCGCCCACTCGCTGGAGCCCCTGCGCCCCTGGAAGGCCGAGCAACTCGGCGGCGGATACGCCCTGTCCAGCTGGGCCGAGCGCACCGCGATCGAGGCCGCGGACGCCGTGATCGCCGTATCCGGAGCCATGCGCGAGGACATCCTCACCTGCTATCCGGCGCTGGACCCGGCGAGGGTGCGCGTCGTCCACAACGGCATCGACACCGCCCTGTACCGGCCGGACCACGGCACGGACGTCCTCGCCCGCATCGGCCTCGACGCCGACCGCCCGTACCTCCTGTTCGTCGGCCGTATCACTCGCCAGAAGGGCGTGCCCCACCTGCTGCGCGCGGTCCGGGACATCGACCCGGACGTCCAGGTGGTGCTCTGCGCGGGCGCCCCCGACACCCCGGAGATCGACCGGGAGTTCCGCGAGCTCTTCCAGGAACTGAGCGGTGTACGCCAGGGAGTGCACTGGATCCCGCAGATGCTGCCGCGTCCGGATGTGATCCAACTCCTCACGCACGCCGCCGTGTTCGTGTGCCCTTCGGTGTACGAGCCGCTGGGCATCGTCAACCTGGAGGCGATGGCGTGCGGCACGGCCGTGGTCGCCTCGCGTGTCGGTGGCATCCCCGAGGTCGTCGACGACGGCCGCACCGGTCTGCTCGTGGACGTCGACGACGACTTCGAGGCGCACCTCGCGCGCGCCCTCGACGCGGTGCTCGCCGACCCGGAGGCCGCCCGACGCATGGGCGAGGCCGGACGGCAGCGCGCGGTGGGGGAGTTCGGCTGGGACGCGGTGGCCCGGCGCACCGTCCAGTTGTACGAGGAGATCCTCAAACCGGGGTAGTCACCGGGCAGGGCGTATGACCGGGGCAGCCATCGGACAGGCGTGCTTCGACAAGCAGCGGCCGGGCCCGGAGTCGGGCGCGGCCCGACCGGGCGTAGAGGGGCGGCGGCATGCGGCGCGGTGGACCTTCGGTGCTGGGAATCGTACTGGCGGGGGGAGAGGGCAAACGGCTCATGCCCCTCACCGCCGACCGCGCCAAACCCGCGGTCACCTTCGGCGGAACGTATCGCCTTGTCGACTTCGTACTTTCCAACCTCGTCAACGCCGACGTCCTGCGCATCTGCGTCCTGACGCAGTACAAGTCACATTCCCTGGACCGTCATGTGACCACGACCTGGCGGATGTCGAGCCTGCTGGGCAACTACGTGACCCCGGTCCCGGCGCAGCAGCGCCTCGGCCCGCGCTGGTACCTGGGCAGCGCCGACGCGATCCTGCAGTCGCTCAACCTCATCCACGACGAACAGCCCGACTACGTCGCGGTGTTCGGCGCCGATCACGTCTACCGCATGGACCCGCGGCAGATGCTGGCCCAGCACATCGAGGGCGGCGCGGGCGTGACGGTGGCCGGCATCCGGGTGCCGCGCGGCGAGTCGTCGTCCTTCGGCGTGATCAGCCCCGGCTCCGACGGCCGGACCGTGGAGGGTTTCCTGGAGAAGCCCAGCGACCCGCCGGGCCTGCCGGACGACCCCGAGTGCGTCTTCGCCTCGATGGGCAACTACCTCTTCACCACCAAGGCCCTGATAGAGGCGCTCCAGCGCGATGCCGAGGACCCCGACTCCGTGCACGACATGGGCGGTTCGATCCTTCCCATGCTCACCGACCGCGGCGAGGCGCAGCTGTACGACTTCAGCGAGAACCACGTGCCCGGCGAGACCAGCGGTGACAAGGGCTACTGGCGCGACGTCGGCACCCTCGACGCGTACTACGACGCCCACATGGACCTGATCGCGGAGCGCCCGGCCTTCAACCTCTACAACCGCCAGTGGCCCGTCTACACCCACTCCGGGCAGCTGTCGCCGGCCCGCTTCAACGCCGGCGGCATAGCCAGCGAGTCGATCATCAGCGCGGGCTGTCTGATCCGGGGCCAGGTCTCGCGGTCGGTGCTCTCGCCGGGTGTCCGTGTCGATCCGGGCGCCGTCGTCCAGGGCTCGGTCCTGCACGACAACGTCCGTATCGGGCGGGGCGCGGTGGTGCGGGGCGCGGTCCTGGACAAGAACGTCGAGGTGCCGCCGGGCGCGACGATCGGCGTCAACCCGGACCGGGACGCCGAGCTGTACACGGTGTCGGCGGGCGGGGTGATCGCACTCGGCAAGGGGCAGCGGGTGTCGTAGCCCGCGGTGGGTCGCTGACGGCTCGCGGCGGTCAGGGCGCGGTCGCGGAGGCCTCGCGCACCATGAACACGTCCACCGCGTCCTCGGTCTCGACGGTGAACCCGTGCCGTTCGTACAGGCGCCGGGCCGGGCTGCCCTGCAGGACGTTCAGCCGGACCCGGGTGCCGTCGTGGTCGCAGCGCTCCACGAGGCCGCGCAGTACGGCTGAGCCGACACCGTGGCCCTGGAGGTGCGGGGCCAGGTAGAAGTGTTCCAGCCAGTGGGCGTCCTCGGCCGGGCGCAGCGCGACGCAGCCGGCGAACGCGCCGGCCACCTCGATCACCCGGGTGTGCGCCGGCGCGAACTCGTCCCGCAGCCGTTGTCGTACCCGTCGCTCGTCGTACCGCCCCAGCCGTTCCAGATCGGCGCGCAGTACCACGGCCCGCATCGTGGCCACCGCGTCGACGTCCGCCGCCGAAGCGGGCCGAGTCTCCCAATCCGCCATGATCGCGATGCTACCGGGCGGCACTCGGCGGCCGCCCGGCCCACTTCCGCGTCCTACTGCTGGGGCGGGCGGTCCTCTCCGCGGTTCCTTCCCAGCTCGTCCTTGAGCTTGTCCTGGGCCGTGTCGACGTGGCCGCTGTACTTGCCCTGGGTGCGGTCGTCGACCATGTCACCGCCCTTGTCGACGCCCTTGCCGACCTGCTCTTCCTTGCCCGACAGCATTTGCTTGAGCTTGTCCATCACAGACATGGGGGTCTTCCTTTCGTTGCTGTGCGCCCTCCCCTTCTGGTCCAGGATCAGGGCTCATCGCGAGGACTGCATCCGGACGTGGCGGGGTGGCGGACGGAAGCACTCCGGTGAGGAGAGGGGAGGGGCGGGAACCGGGCCACGGGCGAACCGGGCCGGTCCACCGGTGCCACGGGCGGTTGGGGCGTACGGGTATCGGTGTGTCTCGGCTTAATCTGCTGTTAACTGTGCGTAGCTTGATCGTACTTGACCGTAATCGCTTGTCGGAGGTTGACTGCTTGCTCACCCGTCGTCGACGCGAGAGCAAGCCTTTGACCTCCGACCTGCTCGCACCTCTCGACCTGGCGTTCTGGAACATCGAGTCCGCCGAACACCCGATGCACCTCGGCGCCCTCGGTGTCTTCTCGGCCCACTCACCCACCGCCGGCGCCCACGCCGCCGACCTGCTCGCAGCCCGCGCCGCCGCGGTGCCCGGGCTGCGGATGCGCATCCGCGACGTCTGGCAGCCACTGCTCCCGCTGGCCTTCGGCGGCGCCACGCGTGAACCGGCGCCCGACTTCGACCCGCTCCAGCACGTACGGCTGCACGCGCCGACGGCCGACTTCCACGCGGTCGCGGGCCGCCTCATGGAACGCCCGCTGGAGCGCGGCCGCCCGCCGTGGGAGGCGCACGTGCTGCCCGGCGAGGACGGCACGTCGTTCGCCGTGCTGTTCAAGTTCCACCACGCGCTGGCCGACGGACTGCGGGCCCTGATGCTCGCGGCCGCGCTGATGGACCCGATGGACATGCCGGAACCTCGGCCACGCCCCGCCGAACCGCCGCGCGGCCTCCTTCCCGACGTACGCAAGCTGCCGGGTCTGGTCCGCGGCGCCCTCTCCGACGTGGGCCGCGCCCTCGACATCGGGACCTCGGTCGCCCGCGCCACCTGGGACGTCCGCTCCTCGACCGCGCTCACCTCGCAGCCCACCGGCACCCGCCGCACCGCCGGCGTGGTCGTCGACCTCGACGAGGTGCACCGGATCCGCAAGACCGAGGGCGGCACCGTCAACGACGTCCTGATCGCCGTCGTGGCGGGCGCCCTGCGGCGCTGGCTCGACGAGCGCGGCGACGGCAGCGAAGGGGTCGCGCCACGCGCCCTCATCCCCGTCTCCAAGCGCCGCCCGCGCACCGCGCACCCGCAGGGCAACCGGCTCTCCGGCTACCTGATACGGCTTCCGGTCGACGACCCCGACCCGCTCGCCCGGCTGCGCACGGTGCGCACGGCGATGGACCGCAACAAGGACGCGGGGCCCAACCGCGGGGCCGGCGCCGTCGCGCTGCTCGCCGACCACGTGCCGCCGCTGGGGCACCGGCTCGGCGGCCCCGTCGTCGGCCAGGCGGCCCGGCTGCTCTTCGACATCCTCGTCACCAGCGTGCCGCTGCCCAGCCTCGGTCTGAAGCTCGGCGGCTGCCCCGTCACCGAGGTGTTCCCGCTCGCCCCGCTGGCCCGCGGACAAGCCCTGGCGATCGCCGTCTCCACGTTCCGCGGGCGCGTGCACTACGGGCTCGTCGCCGACGCGGAGGCCGTCCCGGACCTCGACCGGCTGTCAGCCGCGGTGACCGAGGAGGTGGCCGCGCTCCTCGCCGCATGCGGGTCCTGACACCGTCCTGCGGCCCGTCCGTACGTCGGTGATCATGGCGGGTTTGGCTCCTCGGCCTTTCGCTCCGTAAAATTCCGCCTTCGAAAGCGAGCGCGGTTCGAGCGCGGCGCGGAACCCGAGGAACGGCACACGGCGATGACGGTGACAGACGACAGCCAGGCGACCCCCGCCGTGGACACGGCAGAGGTGGCGGCAGCCTCGTACGGTCCCGGTATCGACCCGGAGCGGCTGGCCACCTGCCTCGCCGTGCTCGACGAACTCGACAAGCTGGACGTCGACCACCCCGACGCCATCGCCGTGCGCCGCGCCACCGCGGGCGTCTACCGCACGGTCAAGCAGCGCCGCCGCCAGGACCGCCGGGCCGCCAAGACCGCCCACGACAAGGCGGTCACCGAGGCCACCGCGACCGGCTCCGCCCAGCGCATCGACGACGAGACCGAGGGCCTCCTGCCGTCGTCCGTGACGGAGGAGGGCAGGATCGCCGGGATACTCCAGCGCCCGCGCTCCTGCTACACCTGCAAGACCCGGTACGTGGAAGTCGACTACTTCTACCACCAGCTCTGTCCTGACTGCGCCCTCCTGAACCGCGAGAAGCGCGACGTCCACGCCGACCTCACCGGCAAGCGCGCGCTGCTCACCGGCGGCCGCGCCAAGATCGGCATGTACATCGCGCTGCGGCTGCTGCGGGACGGCGCGCACACCACGATCACCACGCGCTTCCCGAAGGACGCCATCCGCCGCTTCAAGGCCATGGACGACTCGGCGGACTGGATGCACCGCCTCGAAGTCGTCGGCATCGACCTGCGCGACCCGGCGCAGGCCGTGGCCCTCGCCGAGCGGGTCGCCGAGGCGGGCCCCCTCGACATCCTGATCAACAACGCGACGCAGACCGTACGCCGCCTGCCCTCCGCCTACGCCGCCCTGGTCGGCGGCGAGAGCGCCCCGCTGCCCGCCGGGGAACTCCCCGCCCACCACGTCATCGGCGCCTTCAACTCCGGCGCGGTCGACGGCCTCGCCGCGCTGCCCCTCGGCACCAGCGGGCTCGACGCCCAGCAGGTCGCCGACCTCGCCCTGGTCGCGGGCAACGCCAGCGTGGCCCGGCACCTCGACGGCACCGCCATCGACGCGGGCGGCCTGGTGCCCGACGTGGTCGACACCAACACCTGGGTGCAGACCATCGAGCAGATCTCTCCGGTGGAACTCCTGGAGACCCAGCTCTGCAACTACACGGCGCCGTTCATCCTGATCAGCGCGCTGCGCCCGGTGATGGCCGACGCCGCCCGGAAGGCGAACAGCGGACGCGCCTACGTGGTGAACGTCTCGGCCATGGAGGGCGTCTTCGGCCGCGGCTACAAGGGCGCCGGCCACCCGAACACCAACGCTGCCAAGGCCGCCATGAACATGGTGACGCGGACCAGTGGCCAGGAGATGTTCCAGACCGACGGCATCCTCATGACCTCGGTCGACACCGGCTGGATCACCGACGAGCGCCCCCACTACGACAAGCTGCGCCTCGCCGAGGACGGCTTCCACGCCCCGCTCGACCTGATCGACGGCGCGGCCCGCGTCTACGACCCGATCGTGCGCGGCGAACAGGGCGAGGACCTGTACGGCGTCTTCATGAAGGACTACGCGCCCGGCAAGTGGTAGGACCCCCTAGGGGGTGTTTTGAAAGTCCCGCACAGCACCCACGGCGCCCGGCACGCACCCTCGCCGCACCGGCCGAAGACCCAAGTACGTCCAGTACGAGGGCCTTCGTCCGGCACGCCGAGGGCACGCACCGAACACCGCGGGCACCGCACAGGACTTTCAAAACACCCCCTAAAGCGTGTTGCAGAAGGTCGTGTCCGGGCAGGTCAGGACCGCTCTGGGAGCGGTCTGATCACGCTGCGAGTGCGAGGTTGTGCATGTGGGCGACGGCTTGCACTGCGTGGTGTAGGCCGTCGCCGCGCTGGCGGCAGTCGCGGAGGATCTTGTAGTGCTTCATGCGGGCGAAGGCGTGCTCAACGCGGGCTCGGACTTTGCGGTGCTCTGCGTTGTCTTCCTCTTCGCCGGGCAGCAGGGCCCGTCCGGGGCGTTTGCGGTGCGGGACGACGAGCCCGGTGTTGATGTACGCGCCGTCGCCGAGGACGGTCACGCCTTCGCAGTGCGGGGCCAAGCCGGAGTCGCGCCAGGCCTTCGCGTCAGCGGTGTTGCCGGGCACAGGGCGGGCCGCGGCGACGACCAGCTTGGTGTCGGCATCGATGATGACCTGCACGTTCGCCGAGAACCGGTAGTTGCGTGATGACGCCCCGGTCTTCCGGTCACGGACCGGGATGAGGGTGCCGTCCACGATCCACAGCCGTTCCACCGCGTCTGCCGGACGGGCTGCCGGCTCGATGGCCAGCAGCGGCCGCAGCCGTTGGATGACTCGGCACACCGTCGCAGGCGAGCATCCGAACAGCGGGGCGAGCTGACGCATGGTGAGGTTCGTGCGGTAGTACACGGCGACCAGCAGCACGCGGTCGGCCAGCGGCAGGCACCACGGACGGCCGCCACCGGGCCCGTTCCCGCCCCGTTCACGGACCACCTTCAGCAGCCGCTCGAACTGGCGCATCCGCAGTCCCGTGAACGTCTCCACCCACAACGGCTGAGCCCTCAACACCCCACGCATACAGGGGAAATGCCCGCATCGCAGCCTTCTGCAACACGCTTTAGGGCCGGCGCGTCCGCAGCTGGTCATGGACGGCGTACGCCTGCGTCCCTGAGGTGTGCGCCGCCCTGACCCGGGTGCCGCCGTCCACCAGCAGATCGGCGCCGGTGATCCAGCGGGCCGCGTCCGAGGCCAGCCACAGCACGGCCTCGGCGATGTCGTCCGGCTCGCCGAGGCGGCCGAGGGGGAGCCCGGCGCCGAGCGTCTCCTCGGCCCCCTCCCACACGAAGCGGGCCATCTCGGTGCGGACGAGGCCGGGGGAGACGGAGTTGACCCGCACCTTCGGCGCCAGTTCGCCCGCGAGCTGGCGCGTCAGGTGCAGCAGGGCCGCCTTGCTCGTGCCGTAGGCGCCCACCTGCGGGCCGACGTGTCCGGCGCCCTCGGTGCAGATGTTCACCACCGACCCGCCGTGCTCGGCCATCCAGCCCCGCCAGGCGCACTGCACCAGTCGCAGCGGCGCCTCGACGTTGACCGTGAACGCCTCACGCCAGCTGTCCGGATCGGCGTCCATGAGCGGGCCGTACGGCTGGTTGGTCGCCGCGTTGTTCACGACGACGTCGATCCGCCCGAACTCCCGCAGCGCCAGCCCGGTCAGCTCCCGAAGATGCGCGGGGTCGGCGACCGTACCGGCCAACCCCACGGCCGCGCCCAGCTCCTGGACGGTCCGCCGCACCGCGCCCGCGTCGCGTGCCGTCACGCACACCCGCGCGCCCGCCCGCACCAGAGCCTCGGCGACGGCGCGCCCGATGCCCCGCGAGGCCCCGGTGACGATGGCGACCCTGCCCTCAAGCCCGTACGGCGACGTCATCCGCGTACCGTCTCATGACGGACCGTCAGTCAACAGCCCCCAGCGGGGAATGCTGGGTCGCGACCAGTTCCAGCACCGTGCGCCAGTCCTCCAGGACGCCGGCGTCCAGGCCGGCGACCCTGGCCGCGTCGTCCGCCTGCCGCAGCGTGATCGCGTCCTCGGCCAGCGGTTCGCGCTCGAACCATGCCGCCTCCGCCGGCGTCATCGCACCGCCCTGCACCCTCGGGGCCGGCGCGCTCTGCCCGGACAGCCCGCGGCCCGGCGAGGTGGTCGCCAGATACCGTTCGGCGGCGACACGCAGCCGTACGAGCCGGGAGACCCGCTCGCCGAGCAGGCCCCGTATCGCGTCGGCCGCGCGATCCGCGTGCCCCGCGTCGTCGCCCGGCCGCAGCAGGTGCCCGATGTCATGCACCAGGCCCGCCACCTGGAGTTCCTTGTCGCTGGGACGGCCGCGCCGCAGCAGCGCGGCGGTCTGCAGCGCGTGATCGTGCAGATCGACCGGATCGCCGACGGGTATCCCCCCGCTCGGGCGCGGCCGAGAGCGGGGGAGGTCCGGGGTGTCCCACGCGCCCCGGCAGGCGTACAGCAGGTCCATCAGCTCCTCGACGCTGCGCAGCTCCATGCGTCAGTCCTCCCGAGTCCTCGCGCGGGATAAGCCGTTGTCGCGCGCCAGCAGATCATGTCCGCCTTGCGAACCGGCCAACGGCACTTGAACTGCGAACCGCCGCAGCCCAGCCTGGGGTGGGCCCGTGCAGGCGGCGAAAGACCCTGCCCCTATGGTGGACCGATGGCGTCGATCAAGCAGTTCCAGGTCACCTTCGACTGCGCGGAACCGGAGCGCGTCGCTCGCTTCTGGTGCGAGGTACTGGGGTACGTCGTACCCCCGCCGCCCGCGGGGTTTGCCAGTTGGGACGAATACGACCGCTCCCTGTCGCCCGAGCGTCGGGGTGCGGCGTTCGCCTGCATCGATCCCTCGGGTGTGGGCCCGCGACTGTATTTCCAGCGCGTTCCCGAAGGGAAGGTCGTCAAGAACCGGGTGCACCTTGACGTACGGGTCGGCACCGGGCTCGTGGGCGAGGAGCGACTCGCCGCACTTGAGGCCGAATGCGCACGACTGCTCCCGCTCGGCGCGGTACGCGGGCAACTTCTGCGCGCCGATGGCGAGAACGAGTCGTGCCTCCCGATGCAGGACATCGAGGGCAACGAGTTCTGCCTCGACTGAGAGACCGCGAACGTGACACCTTCGCGAGTCGACCACTTCCGAGGGTGCCCGCTCAATAGCCGAGTCACGGCGCCTCCTGGTCCGTTGTCGCGAAGGCGGGCTTTCGGGTGAGGGCGATCACGGTCAGGCTGAGGAGGCCGAGCGCTGCCGCGGCGACGGCGTCCGCGGTGATGCCGGCCCGCTGCAGCAGTAGGCCGCCGATGATGCCGCCGAGGGCCATGGCCGCGTTCCACAAGGTCACAAGGATGGCCTGCGCGGTGTCGGCGACGGCCGGGCTGCGTCGCATCCCGGCATGACCGGCCGCGGTCTGGAGGAGCGTGGGTGCGCCGCCCCATCCCAGGCCCCACGCGACGGCCGCGACCCAGACGACGGCCTGTGCCGTGGTGACGGCGAAGGCGAACGTGGCGACAGTGAACAGAGCCGCGGCGGTCAGCGCGAGTCCACGAAGGTGTCTGTCGATGTGACGGCCGGTGTACCAGATGCTGACCAGGCCGGCGATGCCGAAGGCCAGCAGGATCGCGTCCACCGCGGTGGCGAGGCCGGCGTGCCGCAGGTACGGCGCGATGTACGCGTAGATGATCGTGTGGCCGAGGACGAAGGTCACGACGACGGCCATGATGGCGGCGACCCCAGGGACCCGGAGCGTCTGCCGGGCGGTCGGCTTCGGCTCCTGGGCTGTTGTGGCCGGCCGGCTGAGGGCGGGAACGCTGAACGCGATCCACCCGAGGACGGCGAGAGTGATCACCGAGACGGCGGCGAACGACGCTCGCCACCCGATCTGTTGACCGATCAGCGTCCCGGCGGGAACACCCAGCGACAGAGCCAGGGGGATCCCGGTCATCGCGATCGCGATGGCACGTCCCTCCTGACCGGGAGGCGCGATACGCCGGGCGTATCCGGCCAGGATCGCCCACGCGAGTCCGGCGGCGACGCCGGCGAGGAACCGTGACACGAGCAGGACCGCGTAGCCGGGCGCGACGGCGGTGAGCGTGTTCGCGACCAGGAAGACGGTCATGGCGCCCAGCAGCAACGGCTTGCGCCGAACTCCCGCCGTGGCAGCGGCCAACGGTATGGCGGTCAGCGCCGTACCGGCGGCGTACACGGTGACGGTCTGGCCCGCCGCACCGGAGCTGACTTCGAGAGAAGAGGACATCTGCGGGAGGACGCCCGCCGGCAGGGTCTCGGTCAGGCTGGTGATGAAGACCGCGGTGGCCAGTGCCAGGAGCGCGGACCGGGGCAGCACGTCACGTCTTGTCGGAGAGGCTGTTGTGATCGTCATGCACTGATCGTGAAACCCTCACATTGATGTGATGGTCAAGCTCGGGCCGCGCTACTGTCGGACATGTGCAGATCGGTGAACTGTCCCGCCTGACAGGCGTGTCCCGGCGCCTGCTGCGGTATTACGAGGAGCAGGGCCTGATCGTCCCGGATCGGTCGACGAACGGATACCGCGCCTACGACGCGCGGTACGTGGACCGCGTGAGGCAGATACGCGGTCTGCTGGCGGCGGGGTTGCCGACCCGGATCATCAAGCAGATCCTGCCCTGCCTGGACAAGCCCAGGTCCATTCACTTCCCGGACGCGACCCCGGAGATGCTGGCCTTGCTCACCTCGGAGCGGGACAAGCTCAACGAGCGGATCGAGGTGCTCACCCACAACCGGGACGCGATGACCGAGTACTTGGCCGAGGTGGAACAGCATCGCGCCCCGCTCGCGCCGGGCCGACTGGGCAGTGCCTGAAGCAAGTTGCTTCCCGGACAAGACGGTCCGCGGTGGGGACGAACACATGCGTGCGTGGCCGGGATCGTTGACCGGATCGTCGGGGCGAGGCGCCGGCGGCCGCGTCGGGACGCGATGGCGCGGCGGCGGGCCGCGGTGGGCCGAACCGACTCTCACGCCGCCCGCGCGGTCACCTGCCGGCCCCGTATGGCTCGCTCTGGATGCGAAGGCCGGGGGCCCCTACGACGATCGGCAGGGGCACGGGTGTGCCGACACGCCAACGAGAGGTGGAAGACCATGAGGGTGTTGCTGACCGTCCAGATGGACACCGAGAAGGCGAACAAGGCGATCGCGGACAACACGTTGGGCCAGACCATGAAGTCGGTGCTGGACCGGATCAAACCGGAGGCCGCGTACTTCGGGGCGCAGGACGGAATGCGTACCGGATACATCGTCTTCGACCTGAAGGAGCCGTCCGACATCCCCTCCATCGCCGAACCGTTCTTCCAGGAGCTCGGCGCCAAGCTGGCCGTCATGCCCGTGATGAACTTCGACGACGTCCAGGCTGGTCTGCAGAAGCTCTGATCGAGCTGACCGCCCTCACGGGCGCCCGTACCCGCCGTGGAGTGTGGTGGCGTAGGGGCGCCCCGGGGGTGGGCTGTAACCCGAATGGGTGTCCGTAAGTTACGGATATGCCATCAAATCAGTTTAGATGGCAGGTGGATGGGCGCAGAACGACTCAAAACAGTTACCTCTTGTTTTCAGCCCCATCGAGCGGGCATCCGCTCATTTGGTTACCCTGTACCGGACGGACAGCTCAACTGGGTTCCACCCACACCCACGGTCCGTCCCGGGACATGCCGGTCACCACGGCCTGCTCTCAGCTGAGTTACCGGCGCCACCGCGTCCCTAACTGCTCTCGACCCACATCCGAGTGGGCGTCAGGCGGCCGGCAGCAGACTGGCCCTGCACGTCCCGAGGGTGACCCGACACATAAGGAGTGCGCGGTGACACCGGAGAAGACGAATCGCGATCAGCGCCCCAAGGAACGCACGGAGCGCGCGGGCCGTGGGCCCGACAAGAAGCTCGGCAGTCTCGACGTCTGGGCCAGGTCCGCCCCGATCCGCCTCGCGGGCTACGAGGACGACCTCGCCGAACCCCACATCCTGCCCAGCGTCGACTGAACCCCGACCGAACCCATCGCGATCGCTGACGGCATGGGCGTGTCAGACTCACGTCCATGCTGATCAGAGAAGCCGCGGCCGAGGACTGGCCGCGGATCTGGCCTTTCTGGCACCGCGTCGTCGCCGCCGCCGAGACCTACGCCTGGGACCCGGACACCTCCGAGGAGGCCGCCCGCGCCCTGTGGATGGCACCCGCCAAGCGCGTGTACGTCGCCGAGGACGGAGCCGGCACCATCGTCGGCTCCGCCTTCCTCACCCCGAACTACGGCGGCCCGGCCGCACGCATCGCCAACGCCGGCTTCATGGTCGACCCCGACCGCGCCGGCCGCGGCATCGGCCGCGCCCTCGCCGAGCACGTTCTCGCCGAGGCCAAGGCGCACGGCTACCTCGGCATGGTGTTCAACGCAGTCGTGGAGACCAACCCCGCCGTCGGCCTGTGGACCTCGCTCGGCTTCAGCATCCTGGGCACCGTGCCGGACGCGTACGAGCACCCCCGGCACGGACGAGTGGGGCTGCACATCATGTACCGGGCGCTCTAGACCCGGCGGCCCTCAGTCCAGCGGCGCCGTCCGCTGCCACGGGTGCAGCTTCTCCAACTGCTCCGCCACCTCCAGCAGCGCCGCCTCCGACCCCGGACGCGCCACCAGCTGTACGGCGCAGGGGGCGCCCGAGGGCAGCGTGCCGAACGGCACCGACATCGCGGGCCAGCCGGTCAGGTTCCACGGTGGCGTCATCGGCGAGTAGTTCGAGTTGGCGAGCACATTGCGCAGCCAGCCCCGCTCGTGCCACGGCCCGGCCTTGGGCGAGCGCCGGGCCAGGGCCGGAGTGAGCAGCACATCGTGCTCGGCGAAGAACGGCTCCAGCCGCCGGCGAAGCTGCTCCCGGCTCTCGCCCGCCCGCACCTTGGCCACGAAGCGGCGCCCGACGGCCGCGTGCACCCGGGTGCGCCGGGTCAGCTTCCGCGGGTCGAGACCCTGGGCGTCCACCGACGTGCCCGCCGTCCAGGTCGTGAGCGACGTGACGCTCAGCGACAGCGGAAACGGCGGATCGGCGCGCCGTACCTGGTTGCCCGCGCCGGCGAGCAGCCCCGCAGCCTCCTTGACGGCAGTCGTGTACGGCTTGGTCACGGCGATACCGGCGAGCGGGCTGCGCAGCGAGACGGCGACCTTGCGCGCGGTCGTCCCCTCGCCGCGGACGACCTCGGTGTCCGCGAGGACGGCGAACATCAGCCGCGCGTCCTCGACGGTCGTGGCCAGGGGGCCGTTCTCGGACATGCCGAACCAGTCGCCGTCGCTGATGCCCGCGGGCACGACCCCGAGGCCGGGCTTGAGGGTGACCAGGCCGCAGTTGGCCGCCGGAATGCGCAGCGAGCCCATCCCGTCGTTGCCGAGCGCGATGGGCACCATCCCGGCGGCGACCGCGGCCGCGCTGCCGCCCGAGGAGCCGCCCGCCGTGCGTGTGGTGTCCCACGGGTTGCGGGAGGTGCCGTGCACGCCCTCCGTGGTGCCGAAGACGCACAGCTCGGGCACGTTCGTCAGGCCCACCACCACCGCGCCCGCCGCGCGCAGCCGGGCCACGGTCACATGGTCGGCGTCGGCGGGCGTGTCCGCGGTCGCGGCGGAGCCCACCCGGTTCGACTCGCCGCGCACCGCCAGGTTGTCCTTGATGGCCACCGGCACGCCCGCGAGGGGGAGTTCGGCCAGGTCGGCCCGCGCGGCCACCTCGTCCGCCTCGGCGAGCGCCGCGTCCGCGCGCACCACCCGGAAGGCACCGACGCGCCCGTCGAGCAGCTCGATCCGCGCAAGGTGCTCGGCCACCACCTCGCGCGGCGTCACCTTCTTCTCGCGTACGGCCGCGGCGATCTCGGCGGCGGTCCGACCGGCCCAGCTGGTCACGGGCGCTCCTCGTGGGTGACGTCGTACTGAGTGGATTACTGGTGAGTACGAGGAGCACTGTGCCCGGACAGGGGGCCTCGCGTCGAGAGGCACCGCGTTCCGGATGTCCCGCGCGCGGGGAGTCGCGCCTCAGGGATGCCAGGCCCTCACCGCCCCGAGTGGCTGTGTGCCTGGCGGCCGTGGAGCGGCAGCTCCCCTCCACGCAGTGGCTCTTCTGGTGGGACTGACCCGGCGCTGCCCTGCGGGAGGGACGGATGAGCCCCGATCGTCGCTCGCGGTCCCGGGCCGCGCAGGCCTCGCGCTACTCCCCGGCGACCGGCCGGTACGTGCACACCTGGGCGCCCGTTTTGGCGGTGACCGTGGAGACGAGTTCGAACGTGCGCATCACGCCGTTGTCGGGGAAGATCGTCTTTCCGCCGCCGAGGATCACCGGCATGACGATGAGCTGGAGTTCGTCGACCAGGCCCTCGGCCAGGAGGGTGCGTACGAGGGTGGGGCTGCCCATCATCGCCAGGCTGCCGCCGTCGCTCTCGCGCAGCTCGCGAATGCGGGCCACGGCCTCGTCGCCGGGGATGCGGGTGGTGTTGTTCCACGTCAGGTCGTCGTCGGTGAGGGTGTTGGTCACGACGTACTTCTTGAGGCTGTTCATCCGGTCGGCGAACGGGTCGCCCGCCCGCTCCGGCCAGGCGCCCGCCATGGTCTGCCAGGTCCGGCGCCCGAAGAGCAGGGCCTCGGCCTGGGAGAGCCCCTCGGCGAAGGCGCCGCCGAGCACCTCGGGATCGAAGAAGGGGTGCGTCCAGCCGCCATGGGCGAAGCCGCCGTCGGTGTCCTCCTCGGGACCGCCGGGCGCCTGCACGACGCCGTCGAGGCTGATGAACTCGGTGACTACGATGCGCATGGAAGGGGCTCCTCGTTCGGGTGGCGGGTGCTTGCGGTCATGGAGACTGTGGCACCGCGGGAAAGTCATCGGCGGGAGAACACGAGGATTTGCCGGGCAACGCGGGCTCAGTTCCCGCAAGGTCCCGTGCTGTCCCGCTCGATCAGCCGCGGCACCGGTACCTGCACCGTCCGCGCCGGTCCGCCGTCCAGCAGCGCGGTCAGCTCCTGTGCCGCCGTCCGTCCGAACTCCGCAGTGTCACGGGAGAGCGCCGACAGCCACGGCTTGACCATGCGGCAGAGCGCCGAGTCCTCCCAGGACACCACCGACACGTCACCCGGTACACGGAATCCGAGCTCGGTCGCGGCGGCGACCCCGGCGACCGCCATCACGTCGTTGTCGTAGACCAGCGCGGTCGGCGGCAGACCGCTCTCCAGGACGCGCCGGGTGACGGCGGCGCCCTGGGCGTCCGAGTAGTCCGTGGGCACCGAGCGCACCTCGGCGAGCCCGCGCCGCTCGGCCTCCGCGCGCAGCGTGCGGATACGGCGCTCGGTGTGCGCGAGCCCCGGCAGACCCGCGATGTGCACGATCCGGCGATGGCCGAGCGCGTACAGCCGGTCCACCACCGACGCCATCGCACCCGCATCGTCCGCCCACACGGTCGACAGTCCCGGATGCCGCGCGTCCGGCACGCCGCCGATGACCGCGGCGGGCAGCCCCAGTTCGTCCAGCAGGCCGGGGCGCGGATCGTCGGTGCGCGGGTCGACCACCAGTACCCCGTCCACCCGGTGCTCGGCCCACCAGCGTTGGTAGACCGCGCACTCGGCGTGCACGTCCTCCACCACCTGGAAGAGCAGCCCGAGGTGACGCTCCGCCAGCACCTCCTGAATGCCGGAGATCAGCTGGAGGAAGAACGAGTCCACGCCCAGCGAGTCGGCGGGGCGCGCCAGCACCAGGCCGACCGTGGCCGCGCCCTCGCCCGACAGGGCCCGCGCCGCCGTGCTCGGCCGCCAGCCCAGCTGTTCGGCGACCCGGCGGACCCGGGCACGAGTGAGGTCCGAGACCCCCGGCCGGTCGTTGAGCGCGAAGGAGACCGCGCTCTCGGAGACCCCGGCGCGCTGCGCGATGTCCTTCATCGTCGGCCGGCGCGCGGGAGACCGCTTGGCTGGCAACCTTGCTCTCCATTCCCTGGGACCTGTGCACTAATGCGCTTGAGTGCTCGCATCCTAAAGCGCATTAGTTATCAGCCACAAGTGCTTGCAGGAGCGCTTTTGACCTGCGGATTTGTTGCACTAAAGAATTTAGCTGCGACGAATCCATTGACTTCGAAAGGCGCGAGCCTGCAAGGTCTGCGACGGCACCCGTTCATCACCCTGCAGAGGAGTCCCATCCGTGCGTATCTCCCGCAGAGCTCTCGCCGCTGCCGCCGTCGCCGTCGTCCTGCCGCTGAGTGCCTGCGGCTCAGGTGACGACGGCGGCGGCTCGACCGACGCCTCCGGCAAGGTCGAGGGCGACATCACCTTCCAGACCTGGAACCTGAGAGCCAACTTCAAGCCGTACTTCGAGGGCGTGATCGCCGACTTCGAGAAGAAGTACCCCGGTACGCACGTGAAGTGGGTCGACCAGCCCGCCGAGGGCTACGCCGACAAGATCAGCGCGGACGCGGCCGGCGGCACCCTGCCCGACGTCGTCAACGTCTCCCCGGACCTGGTCGCCCCGCTCGCCAAGGCCGGACTCGCCCTCGACCTCGACAAGTCCGCCGCCAAGTACAAGAAGGAGTACCTGGACGGCGCCTGGGCGAGCCACGAGATACCGGGCATGACCGGGACGTACGCGTTCCCCTGGTACCTGAACACCGGCCCGCTCTTCTACAACAAGTCCCTCTTCAAGGAGGCCGGACTCGACGCCTCCAAGCCGCCGAGGACGTACGACGAACTCTTCGCCGACGCCCTGCAGCTGGCCAGGAAGAGCGACGGCAAGGTCGCCACCCTCGCGAACGTGCCGACCATCGAGGACTTCGGCCGCTACGGCGTCGAGCTGATGAACAAGGCGGGCACCGGCTTCGCCTTCAACGACGCCAAGGGAGTAGAACTCCTCACCAAGTACAAGGAGTTGTACGACGCCAAGGCGCTCGACCCGCAGGCGCTGACCGCGACGCCCGAGTCGTCCGGGAAGAAGTTCCTCACCGAGGCCGTCGCCATGAATCCCGGAAGCGCCCTGGACCTGGGCAACTTCAAGAAGCAGGCGCCCAACCTGTACAAGAACATCGGCATCACGGACCAGATCACCAGCACCGGCAAGGTGAACATGTACGTGATGGGCGTGATGGTCAACGCGCGCACCAAGCACACCCCGGCCGCGGTCGCCTTCGCGCATTACGTCACCGACGCGCAGAACCAGATGTCGTTCGCCAAGAAGGTCGCGATCTTCCCGAGCACGGCCGGATCGCTGGACGACCCGTACTTCACCAAGGAGGACGGCACCGACGAGACACGGGTGCGGATCGCCGCCGCCAAGTCCCTGAAGAACGCGGTCAATTACACGCCGGTGCTCTTCAGCGAACAGATGAAGACCGCGCTGCGCAACGAGGTCGCCAAGGCGCTCCAGGGCAAGAAGAGCCCCAAGGAAGCTCTTGACAACGCTGTCAAGGCCTGTGACCGGCTCCTCCAGCAGCAGGGCTGAACCGTCATGGCGAGTCCCACCGTCGCCCGTACGGCACCTGCTCCGCACGCGCCCGCCCCGCCGGAGAAAGCGTCACGAGTGCGGCGCCATCTGCCCACCAGCCCCTGGCTGTTCGCCGCCCCCGGACTGCTGGTCACCGGCGCGTTCATCCTGTACCCGTTCGTCTCCACCCTGATCAACTCCTTCACCGACCGCCGGACACTGATCCCCGGCGAGTTCGTGGGACTGGCCAACTTCCGCGAGCTCCTGCACGACGAGATGTTCTGGACCGGACTGCGCAACAGCACGCTCTACGTCCTCGGGGTCGTCCCCGCGCTCGTGCTGCTCCCGCTGCTGCTCGCCCTGCTCGTGCAGAAGAACATCCCCGGCATCACGTTCTTCCGCTCCGCCTTCTACACCCCGGTGGTCGCCTCCATCGTCGTGGTCGGTCTGATCTGGGTGTGGCTGCTGGACGAACGCGGCCTGGTGAACGCGGTGTTGGAGGCGGTCGGCATCGGCAGAGTCGGTTTCCTCAGCGACCAGTGGCTGCTTCTGCTGAGCGCGATGGCCGTCACGGTCTGGAAGGGCCTCGGCTACTACATGATCATTTATCTGGCCGCGCTCGCGAACGTGCCGCGCGAGCTGCACGAGGCCGCGTCGGTCGACGGCGCGGGCGCGGTGCGCCGCTTCTTCACGGTCACCGTGCCCGCCGTCCGCTCGACGATGGTGCTGGTCGGCGCGCTCTCCTCGGTCGCCGCCTTCAAGGTGTTCTCCGAGGTCTACCTGATGGCCGGGCCCGACGGCGGCCCGGCCGGCGAGGACACCACCCTCGTCATGCTCGTCCAGCGCACCGGCACCGGCCTGACCGGCCGCGTCGGCTACGCCTCCGCACTCTCCGTCGTCGTCTTCCTGGTGACCGTGGCGCTGATGCTGCTCGTGCTGCGCGCCGACCGGAAGGAGGAGAAGTGAGCGTCCTGGACAAGACACGCCCCGTCGAGCGCCCGGCCCCGGCGCGAAAGCCCCGCCGCCGGATCACCGACGAGCACGGCCGCCGTATCCGCGTCTGGGAACTCGCCCTGCGCTACCTGCTGTTGCTCGCCGTGCTGGCGCTGACCGTCGGCCCGTTCCTGTGGCAGCTGTCCACCTCGCTCAAGGGCCCGACCGAGGACATCTTCAGCTCGCCCCCGAAGTTCCTGCCCGGCGAGCCGACCCTGCACAACTACGAGCGGGTCGCCGACACCATCCCCGTATGGGACTACGCCCTCAACTCGCTGAAGGTCGCCGTCGGCAACGTCGTCACCAACTGTGTGGGCGCCGCGCTCGCCGGTTACGCCCTGGCCCGGCTGCGCTACCGCGGCCGCAAGGTGGCCACGCTCGTCTTCATCCTCGCGATGCTGGTCCCCGCGGAGAGCATCATCATCGCCCAGTTCACGACGATGCGTGAACTGGGCCTGAACAACACGCTCATCGGCGTGGTGCTGCCGGGCTGTGTGAGCGCGATGAACGTACTGCTGATGCGCAACGCGTTCCTCAACCTTCCCTACGAGATCGAGGAGGCGGCCTTCGTCGACGGCGCGAACGCCTGGCAGCGGTTCCTCAGGATCGCCCTGCCGTCGGTGAAGGGCACCCTCGCCGTCGTCGCGATCTTCGCGTTCATGGGTGCCTGGGACGACTTCCTGTGGCCGCTCATCGTGCTCAGCGATCCGTCGAAGTTCACCCTCACCATCGGCCTCAACTATCTGCACGGGACGTTCGCCAACGACGAACGGCTCGTCGCCGCGGGCACGATCATCGCCGTGGCACCGCTGATCGCCCTCTTCGCCTGCCTTCAGAGGTTCTTCTTCCGCGGTGTGGGCGAGGGCGCCGTCAAGGGCTGAGCCCCCGCACCCCACCGCTCCGCCTCCGCACCCCCGCTGCTCCAAGGAATCCGCATGACATCTGCCGTGCGCTTCGGCGTCAACTACACCCCCAGCGAAGGGTGGTTCCACCACTGGCTCGACTTCGACCTCGACGCCGTCCGCGCCGACCTCGACTCCATCGCGCGGCTCGGCCTGGACCACATCCGGGTCTTCCCCCTGTGGCCCTACTTCCAGCCCAACCGCACCCTGATCCGCCCCCGCGCGGTGGAGCAGCTCGTCGCGCTCGCCGACGCGGCGGCCGAGCGCGGGCTCGACGTCAACGTGGACGGACTGCAAGGGCACTTGTCGAGCTTCGACTTCCTGCCCGCGTGGACGCGCACCTGGCACCGGCGCAACCTGTTCACCGACCCGGACGTGGTCGAGGCGGAGGCGGCCTACCTGCGCACGCTCGCCGCCGCGCTCGCCGACCGGCCGAACTTCATCGGCATGACGCTCGGCAACGAGGTCAACCAGTTCGCGGCAAGGCCCCACCCCGACCCCGACGTCATCACGCCCGCACAGGCGGAAGCATGGCTGCGAAGGCTGCTCGCCGCGTGCGAGGAGGGCGCCCCCGGCAAGCTGCACCTGCACGCCTCCTACGACGCCGCCTGGTACCAGGACGACCAGCCCTTCACGCCCGCCCACTCGGCCCGGCTCGGCGCCCTCACCGCGGTGCACTCCTGGGTGTTCAACGGCACCGCCCAGCGCCACGGCCGCACCGGCACGGCCACCGAGCACCACGCCGCGTACCTCGTCGAACTCGCCAAGGCCTGGGCGCACGACCCGCACCGCCCGGTCTGGCTCCAGGAGGTCGGCGCACCCGCCCCGCTGATCCCGGCCGAGCACGCCGCCGCCTTCACCGAGGCGACCGTCGCGAACGTCCTCGACTGCCCGGACCTGTGGGGCATCACCTGGTGGTGCTCGCACGACGTCAGCCGCGACCTCGCCGACTTCCCCGAACTCGAATACGGACTAGGACTGTTGACCAACGACCGGCGGAACAAGCCGGCCGCCGAGACCCTCGCCCGCATCGTCGGGGAACGGCGACCGCATGCGCCCGCGCCCCGCACCACGGCCCTCGCCGTCGACATCGCACAGGGCCGTTCCGTCTGCGCCCCCGGCGGCCCCGTCTTCGAGGCCTTCGCCCGGCTCACCGCCGACGGCGCCCGCCCCACCACCGTTCTCGCGGACCGCGCCGATGACATGGAACACCTCGCGGCGCGCGGCATCACCGAAGTCGTCACCCCCGAACAGGTCACCGAGTAGCCCGTCCCACAACGAAACGGAGCACGCAGTGAACCTCAGCAGACGCACCGTCCTGCTCGCCGCGGCCTCGGCAGCGCTCACCCCCGCGCTGCCCGCCGCCGCGACCGCGGCAACCCGAGACCTCCAGCCGTACGCCTCCTACTGGTACCCCGACTCCCTGCCCTCCGGCTCCCCGGGCACCGGCATCACCTGGCGCAGCCTGAAGGCATGGCGCGCCGACACGGACGCCGACCTGGCCTTCAACGCCGCGTCCGTGCCGCTCGCCGCCCGCTTCACCCCGACACCGGCCAACACCACGGCCCGCACCGGCCAGGCCCGCGTCCAGTCCCTGGTCTCCTTCGGCCCCACGTCGAGCAACCCGGCGCAGGGCGCAGCCACCGCCGACTACTACGCCCTCACCCACTGGGCGTACCTCGACGAGCTCGTCTTCTGGGGCGGCTCGTCGGGCGAGGGCATCGTGCTCGCGCCCAACGCGCCGATCGTGGACGCCGCCCACCGCCACGGGGTGCCCGTCCTCGGCAACATCTTCCTGCCGCCCGTCGCCTACGGCGGGCAGCTCCAGTGGACCCGCGACCTGGTCCAGAAGGACTCCGCCGGGCACTACCCGCTCGCCGCGCAACTGGTCGCGGTCGCCGCCGCGTACGGCTTCGACGGCTGGTTCGTCAACGCCGAGACCGGCGGCGGCGACTCCGCGCTCGCCACCGACATGCGCGGCTTCCTCAAGGAGCTCAAGGTGCTCGGCGCGGCGCGCGGACAGCGCGTCACCTGGTACGACGCCATGACCGTGAACGGTTCGGTGAGCTGGCAGGGCGCCCTGAACAACCAGAACAAGACGTTCTTCCAGGCCGCCGACTCGATGTTCCTCGACTTCCGCTGGTCGAAGAGCTCGCTGGTCTCCTCGGGGAACGTGGCCGGCCAACTCGGACGCAGCCGCTACGAGTTGTGGGCTGGCGTCGACGTCGAATCCAACGGGACGAACTCCTCGGTGAACTGGGACGCGATCGTGCCCACCACCTCGGCGCACCTCACGTCCATCGGCTTCTACCGGCCGGAATGGACGCGCAACCACCTGCCCGCGAGCCGCACACCCGGCGACTTCCACGCGGCCGACGACCTGTTCTGGACGGGTGCCTCCCTCGACCCGTCGAAGCCGGACACCACGGCGAGCTGGCGGGCCCCCGCGGTGTCGGTCGCCGACCGCTCCTCCGTCACCTCCGTCCCCTTCGCGACGGTCTTCAACACCGGCCACGGCCTGAAGTGGTACGAGGCCGGAAAGGCCACCTCGGACACCGCCTGGAACCATCTCGGGCTCCAGGACCGGCTGCCGTCGCGCCGCTGGATCGTGCGCACCACCGGTCAACGCCCCTCTGTCGCCTTCGACTTCGCGGATGCCTGGCGCGGCGGCAGCAGCCTGCTGGTCGCCGGCTCCCTGAACGCGCCGACGACGCTGGAGCTGTACACGACACGGCTGCCCGTCGCTTCCGAAACGGTCGTGGAACTGACCCATCGGGTCGACACGGGCAGCGTGCGCGTCGAACTGGCGGTCGCCACCGCCGATCCGAGCGCACCGGGGCAGGCCCCCTCGTACACCTACTTCCCCCTCGCCACCGGCACGGGCTGGCAGACCACGACCGTTGCGCTGACCGGCCTGTCCGGCACGGTGCGCACGCTCGCGGTACGGCTGACCGGCAGCGGTGGCCAGGCGCGCTGGCGGCTCGGTGGCCTCGCGGTCCGGGGCGCCACGGTCACCCCGGCCGCCCCCACCGACCTGCGCGTCACCGACGCCGACGGCGGCAACCTGCGCTTCGCGTGGCGGGCCGCCCCCGGCGCCGTACGCCACTACGAGCTGCACCGCGTCCTGCCCGACGGCTCCCGCCGCTTCCTCGGCGGCACCTGCCAGCGGGCCTTCTACGTCGGCGGTCTCGCCCCCGAGCAGGGGGAGAGCGCCGCAGGGTTCGAACTGCGCGCGGTCGGGGAGCTGTTCACCGTGTCGACGGCCGCCACGACCACCCGTACCTGGTAGCGAAGAGCACCCTCACCCCACGGAGCACTCCATGCATGACGATCGCACCCTGGTCGAAGCCCGCCTCCGGCGCGTCCTCGACGAGCGCATCCGCCCTGCCGTGTACCCCGAGTCCGTGCCGCTGGACGTCGCCGTGTGGCACGCCCCCGGCGAGCCGGTACCGGTCGCGGAGGGGCTCGCCGCTCCGCCCGAGCCGATCGCGGTCGGCGCGCGCTGGGGTGCTCCGTGGGGCACCAGCTGGTTCCGCGTCACCGGAACCGTCCCCGAGGCCTGGGCCGGAAAGACCGTCGAGGCACTGCTGGACCTCGGTTTCGACGAGAACATGCCCGGCTTCCAGTGCGAGGGCCTCGTCTACCGGCCCGACGGGACCCCGGTGAAGGGCCTCAACCCGCGCAACCAGTGGGTGCGCATCGGCGCTCCCGTCGAGGGCGGCGAGGAGGTCCGGCTGCACATCGAAGCCGCCTCCAACCCCGTCATCCTCGACTACCACCCCTTCCTGCCCACGCAGTTGGGCGACAAGGAGACGGCAGGCAGCGAGCCGCAGTACACCCTCACCCGGATGGACCTCGCGGTCTTCGACGAGACCGTGTGGCAGCTCGTCATCGACCTGGAAGTGCTCGGCGAGCTGATGGCCGAGCTGCCGGTCGACGGCGCGCGGCGCTGGGACATCCTGCGCGCCGTGGAGCGTGCCCTCGACGCGGTCGACCTGCAGGACGTGGGCGGCACGGCCGCCGGCGCGCGTACACACCTGGCGGGCGTGCTCGCCGAGCCCGCCGTCCCCTCCGCGCACCGCATCAGCGCCGTCGGGCACGCGCACATCGACTCGGCCTGGCTGTGGCCGCTGCGTGAGACGGTCCGCAAGGTCGCGCGGACCACCTCCAACATGACGGCACTGCTCGACGACGAGCCCGACTTCGTCTTCGCCATGTCCCAGGCCCAGCAATGGGCGTGGGTCAAGGAGCACCGGCCCGAGGTGTGGGCGCGGGTCAAGAAGGCGGTGGCCGACGGGCGGTTCGTGCCCGCGGGCGGGATGTGGGTGGAGTCCGACACGAACATGCCGGGCTCGGAGGCGATGGCCCGTCAGTTCGTGCACGGCAAGCGGTTCTTCCTCGACGAGTTCGGCATCGAGAACGAGGAGGCGTGGCTGCCCGACACCTTCGGCTTCGCCGCCGGGCTGCCGCAGATCATCAAGGCGGCGGGCTCCAAGTGGCTGCTCACACAGAAGATCTCCTGGTCCCAGACCAACAAGTTCCCGCACCACACCTTCCAGTGGGAGGGCCTCGACGGCACCCGGATCTTCACCCACTTCCCGCCCGTGGACACCTACAACTGCTCCATGAAGGGCAGTGAAATCGCCCACGCGGCACGGAACTTCAAGGACAAGGGAGCGGCTCGGCACTCCCTCGCGCCCACCGGCTGGGGCGACGGAGGCGGCGGCACCACCCGCGAGATGGTCGCCAAGGCGGCCCGGCTGCGCGACCTCGAGGGCTCCGCCGCGGTGGTGTGGGAGACGCCCGAGAAGTTCTTCGAGAAGGCGCAGGCCGAATACCCCGACCCGCCCGTGTGGGTGGGGGAGTTGTACCTCGAACTCCACCGCGCCACCCTCACCAGCCAGGCCGGCACCAAGCAGGGCAACCGCCGCAGCGAGCACCTGCTGCGCGAGGCGGAGCTCTGGGCGGCGACCGCGGCCGTACGTACCAGATTCCCTTACCCGTACGAGGAGTTGGACCGTATCTGGAAGACGGTGCTGCTCCATCAGTTCCACGACATCCTGCCGGGCTCGTCCATCGCGTGGGTGCACCGGGAGGCCCGCAGGACCTATGCGCGCGTCGCCGAGGAACTGAACGCCGTCATCGACGCGGCGCAGCGGGCCCTGGTGGGGGAGGGCAGCACGGAACTGGTCTTCAACTCCGCACCGCACAGCCGAAGCGGCGTGCCGGCGGGCGGCGCCGGCATCCCCGTCGTCGCGGGAGCCGTGTCGCTGACCTCGCCGGCAACGGGCGGACACGTCCTCGACAACGGGCTGCTGCGGATCGGGATCGACGGGCGCGGCCTCGTCGTCTCCGTCCACGACATCGAGGCCGACCGGGAGACCATCGCCCCCGGAGGCGCCGCGAACCTGCTACAGCTCCACCCGGACTTCCCGAACATGTGGGACGCCTGGGACGTCGACGAGTTCTACCGGAACACGGGCACCGACCTGATCGACGCCGACGAGGTCGTCCCGGGCGCCGACGGCAGCTCGGTGCGCGTCGTACGGTCCTTCGGCGCTTCCCGCGTCACACAGGTGCTGTCCCTCGCGCCGGGGGAGCGGCGGCTCACCCTCGACACCGAGGTCGACTGGCACGAGACCGAGAAGTTCCTCAAGCTGGCCTTCCCGCTCGACGTGCACGCCGAACGGTACGCGTCCGAAACGCAGTTCGGGCACTTCTACCGCCCCACCCACACCAACACCTCCTGGGAGGCGGCCAAGTTCGAGGCCTGCAACCACCGGTTCGTGCACATCGAGGAGCCGGGCTGGGGCGTCGCGGTCGTCAACGACTCGACGTACGGCCACGATGTCACCCGTGCCGTACGCAGTGACGGTGACGGCGGTACGACCACCACCGTCCGCGTTTCGCTGCTGCGCGCCCCGCGCTTCCCGGACCCCGAGACCGACCAGGGCGTGCACCGCTTCCGGCACGCGCTCGTACCCGGCGCCGGGATCGGCGACGCGGTGCGCGAGGGCTGGCGCACCAACCTGCCGCAGCGCACGGTCACCGGCAAAGCCTCGGCGGTCGCGCCGCTGGTGAGCGTCGAGCAGGACGCGGTCGTCGTCACCGCCGTGAAGCTCGCCGACGACGGCAGCGGCGACGTGGTCGTCCGCTTCCACGAGTCCCGTGGCGGTCGCACCCGGGCCACCCTGACCGCGGGCTTCGAGTTCGCCGCCGTCACGGTGACGGACCTGCTGGAACGTCCCCTTGCCGACGTCGTGGCGCCGGAGCGCGACGGCGACCGGCTGACGCTGCGACTGAGGCCGTTCGAGCTGGTGACACTGCGGCTGGCACGGGTGTGAGCGGGCTGCGGTGACACGGCGGCGCCG
>NZ_JBEXDZ010000098.1:0-34507 GCF_040606085.1 Streptomyces sp. NPDC005485
CTGATCCTGCTCGGCGACCTCACCGGCCGCTACGCCACCGGCAGTTACAGCCGACTCGCCTTCGACGGCCGGACCGTGATCCCGCGCGGGGACCGCCAGGGCGCGGCCGAGCACGGACACCGGATCACTGCGGCCATCGCCTGCCACGTGGCCCGCGCCGGCGGCAGCATCGACCAGCTCACCCATCTCCTGCTGCACCCCGAGCACGAAGGCGGACGGCACACCCGCAACATCGCCCTACGCTCCGGGCAGACACGCGCCCTGGACTACATCCGCCGAGTCTGGAACAGCGCCTCCAAGATGGTCAGCACCACCATCGCGCTCAGCTCCCGGCACGACGCGTACGAGGTCCTCGCCGCCCTGCGGGACCGCATCGAAACCACACCCTGGCGCGGGGAGCGAGGACGGACCGCGCTGCGCGTTCTGCGGGCACACCTGAACTTCGCCGAGATCGCGGGCGGCCCCCTGCACCACGCCAGTGAGCGGCAGACCGCCGAGGAAGCGGGCATCTCCCGCACGACACTGCGGGCCGTCTACGACACCGTCCTCAAGCCCCAGGGCTGGCTGCGCCGTCTGCGGGTCGGCCACGGTCGCGAGGGCTCGACCTGGTCCCTGGGCGACGGCAGCACCCTCAGCCACGGTGCCCCCGTTCCGCTGTCTCGTTTCCGGACCACTCAGTACCCCCCCGACCCGGCACTTGGGGAGTGGACCACCCCTGAGACGGTCATGGTGGCCGACATCGACTCCACCGTCCTCGGCCGGCTCATGGGTCACGACGCCTTCGCCCACCACGGCCTCGGCAGTCCCGCCCTCATGCTCTTCGGCGCCCTTCAACAGCGCCCCCACCAGACCGTCAGCGAGCTCGTCGGCACCTCCTCGGTCTCCCGCGCAACCGTCTACCGGACCCTGCGGCGCCTGGCCGAGCACGGCCTTGCCCGTCGCACCGGGGAGACGTGGGCCCTCGCGCCACGTGCTCTGGAGGGCATAGGCAGCAGCAGCCCGGCTCCCGTTCCAGAACTCGACGTCGTGCCGGCACAGGGCTGGGACTCGGTGGCCGAGCGGCACGACGCCAGGGGACACGCGGCCCGGCGCAAGGCCCTGCACGCCGTCGAGCGTGCGGCCTACCGGGAGGCGCTGGACCGGCTTGCGGGGCACCGCAGCCAGGCCGTGGTGATCGTCCGCGACGGCCGTCAGGTCCTGGTCCCAGGGCCGCGCCCCGACGAGATCCCGCCGACGTGGCACGCCCGGGACGGACGCGTCCTCGACCCCGTGACAGGCCACGCTGCCGCCGAGTGGCGGGTCGCCACCGATGGACGACTGATCCTCATCACTCCATCCGACCAGCGCACCTATGACGAGCTGGCCGCCGCCCATGCCGAAGCCCTCAGCGAATGGAACTCCGCCGCATGAACCAACAACCTCCACCTGCAGATGCCAAGAACGAAGAAGTCACCGCCCGGACCCTGCGTGAGCAGTACGAGTCAGGTGCCACCGTCGCCGAACTCGTCGCCACCAGCGGGCTGTCCTACGGCACAGTCCTCAACCGCCTGCGCGAGGCCGGAACCGTGATGCGCACCTCATGGCAGACCCGCAGGATGCGCGACGGACAGGCCCGCCGCAAACTCGCCGCCCACCTGCGCCGCCTATACGAGCAACACGGCGCGACACTCACAGAGTTGGCCGCGGCGGGGTCGGTATCACGCCGTGCCGCGCGGCGGCTGCTGATCGAGGCCGGGGGCACGCCCCGCACCACCCAGCAGACACTCCGCATCCGCTCCGCAACCGATGCCATAGCGCGCAAGAAGCTGGCGGTGTCCCTGCGGGCGCGCTATGAAGCCGGCGCCTCAGTACCGAAGCTGGCCACAGAGTGCAGCTACTCGGTCGCCACCGTCTACCGGCTCCTGCACGAGGCCAACACCCACATGCGGCCCCGGCACCACCACGGCCCCGCTCGCACCCGCGGGAAGCGGTCATGAACGGCCCCAACTGGCCCCTCCCCTGTCACGCCGTGCCTACCGGTCAGCTGCCGCCTCCCCAGCAGTGCCATCCCCGTTGTCGCCGCACGGCACGCGCTCCTCCTTCAGACCACTGCACACGTGCGCCACCACCAACCACACCAGACAACACCCTTCTACTTCCCGGAGATTGAACCCACGTGAACGAAATGACCCGTCACAAAACCCTGGCGGCGGCCACCGACCGCCCGTGGGACGCCTTCGTGATCGTCGTCGGCATGCTCAAGGGCGGCACCGGCAAGACCACCTCCGCCTGGTTCATCGCCCTCTACTACGCCGTCGTCCTGGACCTGCCCACACTGCTGCTGGACGCGGACGCCAGCAGCCAGTCCGCCTACGACTGGTTCAAGGTCGCGGCGGCCGAAGGCTTCGACATCCCCGCCGACCTGGTCATCGAGCGGTACCCGTTCGACGACATCGCCGAGTACATCCGCACCAAGCGCGCCGAGTTCGGCGCCATCGTGGTCGACGCCGGCGGCGGCAGCGCCCGCATCTTCCACGAGGCCGTCACCGAGGCCAACCTGCTGCTCGTACCGGTCGCCCCCACCAAGATCGAGCGCCGCAAACTCGTCGCCACCTTCGACGAGGCCGAACGCGCCGCCGCCCGCAACGAGCACGGCGTCACCGCCCACGTCGTCATGGTCAAGGCCGACGACCGCACGTCGCTGCCCCGCACCGCCAAGGACCAGCTCCTGCAGCCCGACGAGGGACAGGGCATCGGCCCCGACCGCGACGAACCCTTCCCACTCGCCGAGACCACCATCCACTCCTGGGTCCACTACATGGAGGCCTTCGGCGAGATCCCCACCGAACTGAGCGAGTACGCCGAGCTGATGAAGGAACTCACCGCATGAGCGAGAAGAACGACAGGCCCAAGCCCCCGCCACGCCGCACCGGCCGCACCCTCGGCGGCGCCAAGAAGACCACCCCTCCCCCACCGCCGGGCGCCGAGCTCACCCCCGAGCAGATCGCCACCGACAAGACCATCGCCCAGGACGAGATCCGTCCCGCGCCGGCGAGCGAGCCCCAGGTCCAGCCCGCTCCCTCCACAGCTCCCGTCGAGGAGTCGGCACAAGATCGCACCGAGACGGTGCCAGAAGCGGCGCAGACGTCCATCGAACCGACCGTCGAAGCCGCGCTGAACGCCCCTGCGCGGGAGGCGGCTGGCAGCCAGTGGGCACCCACGGCCACCGCAGCCCGACAGCCATGGCAGCCTCCCGCAGGGGAGCCGGTGGAACAGCAGGTGCCGCCCCCGGACCCAACTGCTGAAGCCACAGCACTTACGGTCCCGTCCCTACAGTTCCCCGAGCACGCTTCGCAGTACGGATCGGCTCCTTCCGCGTCCACGGCGCCCAGCGCGACCCCGCTCGCAGAAGTGGCCATCCGCCCTGCAGGCTCTCCCGTCGCAGGCACTACCTCGTTTCCAGTGAGGACAGAGGCACCAGGGCCTCATCGGGACCAGAACAGGCGCCCGGACTCAGCCCCCAGCGAGGGAACGCCGTGGGCTCACGGCCCCGGCCGCCCCAGGGACATCCCGGAAACGGCCGTCATCCTCAACCAACGCATCATCCCGCGCGAGAGCCTCGACTCGTCCGTACCGGCCGCGCTGAAACTGAAGAAGCGGATCAAGCGCTTCGCGCTGGACAACGAACTCGACCACCTCCCTATCGGCGACATCGTCTCCGTCGCATTGGACGAGTGGCTCACCACCCGCGGCTTCTGACCCGCACGATCCCAGGGTGTCCGCGAACGCTTTCATCCGTTCGCGGACACCCTGTCCGCGCACCTAGTCCACTAGTCGACTAGGCGGCTAGCTAGTCGACTAGTCGACCGACCTGGAGCACCCCATGCCCGATCTCTCACGCCACGCCCGCCAGCTGCGGGAATTGGCTGACGCTCTCGACGCACAATCCGACCTGACCGACGACCCGCTGGCGCCGCATCCAGACACCTTGGAGGTCATCGAGGGCCGCCACACCAGCCGTGGTCAAATCAACTACGCCGTCCCCGACGCTCTCCATCTCCAGCGGCGGATCCGCCGTTACCACGCGGACCACGGAGTGCAGCACGGCGACATCGCCGCCATAGCGCTCGACACATTCCTGCGCGCCAAGGGCTACCCACCCGACCTCACCCCGCCCAAGGCCGAAGAACGGTGATCACTCGGCCGACCCCAGTGCCGTGCACACTGGGCGAAGTCAGTGACCGGCCTCCGATCCTCCGGGGCCCCTCCCGCATGCCCGCACGGGGCGTTGTCAGTGGCCCCTCCTATCCTGAATTGACTCGGACCGCGCGTTGACGACGGAGGATCACCGCATGGCTTGGGACAGCAGAGCGAAGCCTCGGCCCCTCAGATTCGACCGGTCCGCGACGCGCATGCCAGTGTGCTTCCCGGAGCACCGATCGGATGCCGAAACGCAGCGTCCAGCAGCGGGCTGGATACCGGGCCGAGGCATTCGTCGACAAGGCCGTCTCCGACGCTGGCCACGTGTGGAACGACACCAAGCGCGACTTCGCCGTCGACGGTCAGATCGACGCTTCTGGAGCAGGCGGCCGAGGGTTACAAGGCCATGGACGAGCGCCGTGCCACCAAGGTCCTCCTCACCCTCTGAAACGGGCCCTCCCTGGGGCGGGCCCGGCCAAGAGGTGGCCGGGCCCGCTTGAAGTGAACACAGCCACGCTGATCATTCGACGACTGGCAGCTGCCTGAAGCGCGCCGCGAGTTCGCTGCGGGAGCGGATGCCCAGCTTCGAATAGACGTGTGTGAGGTGGTACTGCACGGTCTTGACCGAGATGAACAGTTCCAGTGCTGTCTGCTGGTTGGTCGCTCCGGAGGCAACGAGCCGGGCCACCGCCTGTTCCTGCGGGGTCAGTTGGGCCATGCCGGCGGTGAGGCGGACGGCGTGTAGTCCGCCTGCCTGCAGCTCTCGTTCGCAGCGCTCCACGTAGGTGCGTGCACCGAGGGTGGCGTAGGCGTCCCGGGCGTTTTGCAGGACGGCGTCGGCCTCACGGCGTTTGCCGGCGCGGCGCAGGGTCTGTCCGTAGACGAAGTTGATACGGGCCCGGTCGTAGGGCAGGGGCAGGTGTTCCAGGTGCTGCAGTGCCTGCTCGAATTGTTCGCGGGCCGTGTCGATGTCCCCGCGGGCGGCGACGAGCCGGCCGCGTGCCAATCCGATGCGGGCCATGGCGGAGCGATGGCCGCGGCGCGCGGCGCGCTCTTCATGCGGAGTGAGAAAGGCGTCGGCCTCGTCCAGTCGCCCGGTCATGACCAGGGCGTTGGCGTAGACGTCCGGCCAGGGCCAGAAGCCCGGCTCGTCGATCGACCTGCGCTCGGGAAGCTGGACGACGGGGGTGAGAGCCTCGACAACCCGATCGTAATCACCGCGCGCCTCGGCCACCTGGGCTCGCGCCAGGCACGAGGGGACGAGCATGATCTCGTAGTGGTGGAGGTCGGCGCCGGCCTCGCCCACGTGGTGATCGGCCGCCTCCCAGTCGCCGCGCAGCGCGTGGATCTGGGCTCCGGTCCAGTGCACCATCGGGCGGACCAGCTCGATCCGGACGTCCGCGAGCCGGGCGGCGGCCCGCTGCACGGTCTCCAGAGCGTCCTGCCACGCGCCGAGTGCGAACTGTGTGCGGGCCAGCCAGCCCTGGGCCCACAACGAGATACGGGTGGAGCCCATGTGGTAGCCCGTGGGGACGGCGGCTTCGAGGCCGCGGCGGGCTGCTTCGGGGGCGTCCAGAGCCAGGTCCACCCAGCCCCGGCCGAGCTGGAAGCGCTGGGGCTGAGCTCCGCCGACGAGTTTGTCGGCAGCTGCCTCGTAGGCGGCCAGAGCCTCGTCGGGACGCCCCATGGCGGCGAGCCCGAGGCCAAGCACGGCCTCGGACTCGATGGCGGAGGGGTCGTCGGGATCCGCCAGCTCGATGGCGCGGCGAGCCCAGGAAACCAGATCGCGCCCGTCCCAGCGGCCCAGGGCGTGCAGCACTCGGCGCTGACAGATCATGGCCATCAGGTCCCGGTGGCTCGCCGGGTCACAGCGCTCCTCGGCTTCGGTCAGGAAGACCTCGGCCTCGGCTGGCCGTCCACGCATGATGGCCAGATAACCGAGCACGACGTCCCGCAGTGTTGTGGCCGGGAAGCTCTCCAGTTCCGCGGCGAATGCCGTGGCCTGCGGCACGTCCCCGGCCCCGATCATGGCGTCGACCGCCCGCAGCAGCCGGTCCTCGCGCGTGGCGCGTGACGTGCTCAGCCTGCCTGCCCGCACCAGAGTGTCGGCCACCGCGGACCACTCCCCCGCAGAGGCTCGCTCGGCGGCATACCGGTCGAGTTCGTCGGCGAGCGTCTCATCGGCCGTCGTGATGGCCGCCACCCGGTGCGTCAGCCGGCGTCCGCGGTCCTCGGTGATCTCCGCCGCGCGGCGGTGCAGCGCGGCCCGCCGGGTCAGGTCGATCCCGGTGAGGACCGCGGCGCGGATAAGGGGATGGGTGAAGGCCAGCTGGGCGCGCCCGGGGTCGAGGGTGGCGGTCAGCAGGCCGGCCGCTCGTGCCTCGTCGGCGGTGCTCAGCGCGTCGTTGACGCGGGCCAGTTCGACGGCTTCGGCGAGCATGGCGTCGTCTCCCAGGACGGCACAGGCCTCCACCAGCTGCCGGGCCTGTTCGCTGCACTGCGAGAGTCGGTGGCGGACAGCCGCGGCATAGCGTGCGGGAGCGGGCAGTTCCGGTCGCCATTCCTGCCAGGTCTCGGCAGGCAGCTCGCGCAGCAGCTGGGTGAGGTGGCGCGGGTTGCCCCGTGTGTGCCGGCAGAGGTGCCGGGCCGCGGGGAGGTTCAGCGCGAGGCTGTGGTCCTGGCGGGCCAGTGTCCGGATGTCTTGGGGTGTCAGCGGCCCGGGACGTACGGCGTCGCCCGCGCAGCCGTCGAGGAATTCCCGGGTTCGCAGGACCGCCGGGGGCGGGCCCTGGGGTGCCGTCTTCGCTTCGTACAGCTCATACGGCTCGTCCCGTGCCACAAGGACGACGAGGACGCGTTTGTCAGGCATCCGGCGCACAGCGGAGTGGATGGCGCGCAGGCTCTCCACGTCGGCCCAGTGGGCGTCCTCGATGACCACGATGACCGGTTCCCGCTCCTGCCGGGCGGTCCACTGGCGGGCCAGTAGACGCCCGGTGTCGAGCACCGCATGCGGCGCGGCCGGGTCGGGCTGGTCGGGGTCGGCTCCCAGTGCCCGGACGAGCTGTTCGGCGATCCCGAGCGGCAGTTCCGTTTCCCAGGACACCCCTGCGACCCGCAGAACACGGGCCCCAGTCCGGCCGGTGTCCGCGTGCTGCTGCTGGAGTACGTGCTCGACGAGCGTCGACTTGCCGATGCCCGCGGGACCCTCGATCAGGACCAGTGCGCAAGTGCCCGAGCAGGCGGCGTCGACCGAACGGGTCAGCGCGGCGATCTCACCGACCCGCCCGATCAGACGTCGTTGCAGCTCAGGATGGTCGTCCATGGGCCAGCACGCTAACACTGACGCCGGCCTCAGCCGAGGTCCCCGCCGGCGACGGGCAGGACCGTGCCGGTGATGTACGACGCCTCGTCGGAGGCGAGGAAGCAGATGGCGGCGGCCTGTTCGTCAAGCGTTCCGTACCGCTTCAGCAAGCTTGCGGCGATGGTTTGCGCGATGTGCGCCTCGAACCAGTCCTTCTCCTGCGTTGTCTGTGGCGGCGGCGTGCCCCGGGAGACTCGGCGCGGGGGTGCCTCGGTCCCGCCCGGCGCGGTGGCGACCACGCGTACACCGGCGCTGGCGTACTCGAAGGCGAGTGAGGTGGTGAGGGCGTTGATGCCGCCTTTGGCCGCGGAGTACGGGATGCGGTGGATGCCGCGGGTCGCCGCCGAGGACACGTTGACGATCACGCCGTGTCCCTGCGCTGTCATCTCGGGCAGTACGGCGCGGCACGACCACAGGGTCGTCATCAGGGAGCGGGTGATCTCCGCCTGGATCTGTTCGGCGGTGAACTCGGTGAACGGCTTGAAGTTGATCGCGCCGCCGACGTTGTTCACCAGTACGTCGATCCGGCCGCCGTGTTCCAGGGCGCCGGTGATCGCCGACCGGGCTCCGTCGTAGGTCTCCAGGTCGGCCAGGACGGCGTGGCATCCCAGGTCGTCGGCGGCCTCCAGGACGGTCTCGGCGCGGTCTACCAGGACGAGATCGGCTCCCTCGGCTCTGAGTCGACGGGCGACCGCCAGGCCGATGCCCTGAGCCGCTCCGGTGACCACAACCTTCTTGTCGGCGAACCGGTCCGGATGCGGTGCATACGCGCTCACGCCGCGTCCGCCGTCTGGCGCACGGCGGCCGGGGTGAACTTCTCGTAGTGGAAGCTCGCCGGGCTCACCCCGAGAGAGTCGATGTGGCCCCGCACGGCCTCCACCATGGCGGGCGGACCGCACAGGTAGACGTCCACGTCGCCCTCGTGCAGCGTCGAGGAGTCGATGAGGCTCGTGACGAAGCCCCTGTTGCGGGCGGAACTGCGGGGGTCGGCCACGCAGTGGTCGAAGGTGAACCCAGGGATGGTCTCCGCGTACTCCTCCAGGGTGTCCAGGTGGACCAGGTCCTCGTCGGTGGTGACGCCGTACAGCAGATGGACGGGGTGGGCGGGCGGCTTCCGGGTGAGGTCCTCCAGCATCGACAGCAGCGGTGCGAGGCCTGTGCCGCCCGCCAACAGCAGGGCGGGGTGGGCAAGTTCGCGCAGATAGAAGCTGCCCATGGGTCCGGTGAGCTCGATGCGGTCGCCGACACGGGCGTTCGCGGTGAGGTATCCGGACATCGCCCCGCCCTCCACGGTCCGCACCAGGAACGACGTCCGGCTCTGGCTGGGGCCGGAGCTGAAGGAATACGAGCGCGTCTGATCCGTGCCCGGGACGGCGATGTTGACGTACTGGCCGGGAAGGAAGTCCAGCGCGTCCCGGTCTTCGATGCCGAGGGCGAACTCGACGGTGCTCGCGGAGTGCCGCTTGATGTCGACGAGGGTGGCGGTGTGCGTGGCCGCGGCGGTCTTCGCGGCAGCCGAGGAGGACGGGATACGCAGCACGAGGTCGCTGCGCGGGGTCATCTGGCAGGGCAGGCAGTAGCCGTTCGCCGCCTCGTCGTCGGTCAGTGCCTCGTCGATGTAGTCCCCGCCGTCGTAGCGGCCGGAGTCGCACAGCGACTTGCAGGTACCGCAGGCACCGTCACGGCAGTCGAGGGGGATGTTGATCCGGGCCTTGTACGAGGCTTCGGCGACCGTCTCGTCCGGGCCGCACTCGATGAACCGGGTGATGCCGTCCTCAAAGTTCAGGGCGACCTGGAAAGACATGCTGATGCTCATTTCAGAGGTGTCAGACGTGGTAGATGTCGACGACGTGGTGCACGTAGTCGTTCTTCAGGACCACCTTCTTGCGGATGATCCGAGGCTCGGGCGTCGAGACATCGAGCGTGTAGTACGACGTGCCGAAGTACGTGTCGACGGTCTGGTACCGGTAGTAGAGCGTGAACCAGTTGAAGCGCACATGCACCAAGTCACCGTCTCTGCCGGTGATTTCGACATTGGTGATGTTGTGGCCGGTGCGCGGCTCGGGCAGGCTCGTGGCACTGGAGCGGTCGGTGCGGATACGGAAGACGCGATCCTCCAGGCCCGCCCGGCTCGGGTAGTAGACCAGCGAGATCTCACGCTGCGGGTCCCTGGTGAGCTGGTCGTCGTCCGCCCAGGCCGGCATCCAGAACTCCGCGTCCGGGTGGTAGCACTCCAGCCACTGCTCGAACTCGCGGTCGTCGAGATGGCGGGCCTCGCGGTAGAGGAACTGGCGGATGCCTTCGAGCGTGATCTCCTCGGTCACCGTGCTCACTTGGCCACCTCCAGGGCCTTGCGGAGGGTGTCGAGCCAGTAGCCGTGCTGGATCGGGTAGAGACCCTCGTCCTCGGTGCGCACGCCGCTGGCGATCGGGCTGATGCCGATCTTCTTGGCGTCCTCGTCCGGGCCGTCGATCTGGTGCACGGCGCCGCGGCTGAGGTCGTTCCAGGGCATGGACTCGGCCTGGTAGGTCTTCTGGCAGGAGCGGAACTCCTCCAGGTCGTCCGGGGTGGCCATGCCGGTGGCGTTGAAGAAGTCCTCGTACTGCCGGATTCGCCGGGCGCGGTCCTCGGCGGGTTCGCCCTTCGGTGCGATGCAGTAGATGGTGACCTCGGTCTTGTCCACGGAGATCGGCCGGAAGTGCCGGATCTGCGAGCTGAACTGGTCCATCAGGTAGACGTTCGGGTACAGGCACAGATTGCGGGAGACGCCGATCATCCAGTCGGTCTTCTCCGCGCCGAACTCTGCCGCCAGTTCGTCGCGCTTGTCGTACAGCGGCCGGTTGGTGGGGTCGAGCCACTTGGTCCACAGCAGCAGGTGTCCGTGGTCGAAGGAGTAGAACCCGCCCTTCTGCTTCGACCAGCCGCCCGCGTCCATCGTCTTGGTGTCGTTCTTCGATTCGCCCGACGTGCGGCGGGCCTGGGTGGCGGCGTAGTTCCAGTGGGTGGCGGAGACGTGGTAGCCGTCGGCGCCGTTCTCCGCCTGGAGCTTCCAGTTGCCGTCGTAGTGGTACGTCGACGAGCCGCGCAGCACCTCCAGCCCTTCCGGCGACTGGTCGACGACCATGTCGATGACGACCGCCGCGTCGCCGAGGTGCTCCCGCAGCGGCTTGACGTCGGGGTTGATGCTGCCGAACAGGAACCCGCGGTAGCTCTCGAAGCGGGCGACCTTCTTGAGGTTGTGCGACCCGTCGGTGTTGAACTGCTCGGGGTAGCCGGCCTCACGGGGGTCCTTCACCTTCAGCAGCTTGCCGCTGTTGTTGAAGGTCCAGCCGTGGAACGGGCAGGTGAAGGTGGTGCGGTTGTCGGTCTTGCGGCGGCACAGCATCGCCCCGCGGTGGCTGCACGCGTTGATCAGGCAGTGCAGCTCCCCCTGTTTGTCACGGGAGATGACGATGGGCTGACGACCGATGTACGTCGTGAAGTAGTCGCCGATCTCGGGGATCTGGCTCTCGTGTGCCAGATAGACCCAGTTCCCCTCGAATATGTGCTTCATCTCCAGCTCGAAGAGCTCCTCGTCGGTGAAGACACTCCGCCGGACGCGGTACACACCGCTGTCCGGGTCCTCCACGAGTGCGTCCTCGAGGATGGTCCGCGCGTGGCTGAAGTCCTCGGCCATGGTCCCGTCCCTTCCGCCCGGCCGGGCCGCCTGACCGGCAGGCCTCATTGCCATTGCTTTTCAGCACGATGACAGTGCGGTGAAGAGTCGGCCCCAGACATTTCCCCAGGGTTGACCCAGGGGGCTATTCATATCCTGTGCATCTCAATAGGTTCCCATCAGGTATTTGTGCCGTATGGGGTCCGATCCTTACGCTGAGGCACATTCGAGGGCCCCGGACCGAGAAGGGGCAGCCCGATGGAGCTGAGGAATCTCCGGTATTTCCTGGCCGTCGCCGAGACGCGTCATTTCGGAAAGGCCGCGGAACACCTGCACATGGCCCAGCCGCCGCTGTCCCAGGCGATCCGACGCCTGGAGACGGAACTGGGCGTGAACCTGTTCACCCGCACCACCCGGCAGGTCGCCCTGACCGGTGCGGGCGAGGTGTTCCGCACAGATGTGGAGCGCATCCTCAGGGCCCTCGACGAGGCGGTGGCCAGGACGGGGCGCTTCGCATCGGGGGTCGAAGGTGTTCTCCGGCTCGGCCTGACGGGCTCCGCCTCATACCGCCAGCTGCCCGCACTGGCACGGCTGCTGAAACGCGAAATGCCACACGTCGTGATGGAGGTGCACACCGAGATGCTCACACCGGCCCAGGAACTGGGGCTGATCGAGCGGCGCCTCGACGTCGGTGTCCTGCGCCCGCCGATCCGCCAGGAGGGCATCGCCCACCATCTGCTGGCCGAGGAACCGCTCGTCGTGGCCGTGCCCGCGGAGCACTGGCTCGCCGAGGCGGAGATCGTCCGAATCGAGCAACTGCGGCACGAGGACTTCGTCATGTACGGTGCCGCGCTCGGTTCCGTCGTCAACGACGCCGTAGTCCGCAGCTGCCTGGCCTCCGACTTCTACCCGCACCGCGCCTACGAGGTCACCGAGACATCAGCCGCCCTGGCGCTGGTCGCCGCAGGCCTCGGTATCGCCGTACTGCCGGACTCCATTCGCTCGGCGCCGCGCGAGGGCGTGCTGTGCAAGGACATCGAGGACGCGCTCTCCGTTCCCCTGGCCCTGGCTTGGAGGGCCGACGACACCTCACCCCTGCTGCGGAATCTCCTGAAGGTGCTGGAGCAGAACGACGTCTTTCTTGAAGGACCTGAAGGAGCGGCATGAAGATCGTCCAGGTCGAGGCAATTCCCTTTGCCATTCCTTATGCGAAACCCCTGAAATTCGCGAGTGGTGAGGTGCGTACCGCTGACCATGTTCTGGTCAGGGTGCACACGGACGAGGGCCTGACGGGGACCGCCGAGGCGCCGCCTCGCCCGTATACCTACGGCGAGACCCAGGAGTCGATCATCGCCGTGATCGACAAGGTCTTCAGCCCGCAGATTCTGGGCCTGACAGCCCTGGAACGGGAGGCGGTCCACGAGCGGTTGGACCGAACCGTGGGCAACCCGACCGCGAAGGCCGCCATCGACATGGCACTGTGGGACGTCCTCGGCCAGGCCGCAGGCATGCCGGTCTCCGGGCTTCTGGGCGGCTACACGGACCGTATGCGGGTCAGTCACATGGTCGGCTTCGCACCGGCCGAGGAGATGGTCGCCGAGGCGGAGCGCATCCGGGACACCTTCGGCATCACCACGTTCAAGGTGAAGGTCGGGCGGCGGCCGTACACCGCGGATGTCGTCGCGTGCCGGGCGCTGCGCGAGGCACTCGGCCCGGACGTCGAGCTCTACATCGACGGCAACCGCGGCTGGAGCGCCTCCGACTCCGCGCGGGCGCTGCGGGAGATGGCCGACCTCGGCCTGACCTTCGCCGAGGAACTCTGCCCCGCCGACGACGTGTTGGGCAGGCGCTGGCTGGTCGCCCAGAGCCCGATCCCCTTCATCGCGGACGAGAGCGCCACCCGGCCCGCCGAGGTCACCCGTGAACTCCTCGGCGGCTCCGCCACCGCGATCAGCATCAAGACCGCACGCACCGGTTTCACCGCCTCCCAGCGCGTGCTGCACGAATGCGAGGGCCTGGGTGTGGAGGTGGTGATGGGCAATCAGATCGACGGCCAGATCGGCACCTTGTGCTCGGTCGCCTTCGGCGCCGCCCACCGGTCCGCCACGCAGCACGCCGGCGAACTGTCGAACTTCCTCGACATGACCGACGACCTCCTCACCGAGCCGCTGACCATCGAGGCCGGCACCCTGCGCATCCGCGAGGGCGCCGGCCTCGGCATCGACATCGACCCCGACAAGTTGGCCCGCTACCGCCAGGACCGCTGACACACATCCAGCCGACACACTTTCAAAGGACGGGACACCCATGACCGACATCACCACCGAGCAGGCCACCGCGGCCGCGTCCGGAGCCGCCGCCACCGAGCAGTTCCGCAACAAGCAGCGGACGGAGAGGGCCGACGTCGACACCAAGCGCGTCGACACGCTGGTCTCTGAACTCCTGGCCGCCACCCACGACATCATCCGACGCCACAAGGTGACCTACGCCGAGTACGACGCTCTCAAGTCCTGGCTGATCCAGGTCGGCGAGGACGGCGAGTGGCCGCTCTTCCTCGACGTGTGGCTGGAGAACGTCGTGGAGGAGGTCGCGAGCGAGAACCGCGACGGCAGCAAGGGCACCATCGAAGGTCCGTACTACATCCCCGACGCCCCCGCCCTGCCCGGCGAGGCGACCCTCCCGATGCGCGACTCGGAGGAGGGCACTCCGCTGCTCTTCCAGGGCCAGGTGACGAGTGTGGACGGTACCGCGCTGTCGGGCGCCACGGTGGACATCTGGCACGCGGACAATGACGGTTACTATTCCCAGTTCGCGCCCGGGCTGCCTCAGTGGAACCTGCGCGGCACGGTCATCGCCGACGACCAGGGCCACTTCAAGATCCACACAGTCGAGCCCGCCCCGTACCAGATCCCGACCGACGGCTCCTGCGGCCGGCTCATCGCCGCCGCGGGCTGGCACGCCTGGCGCCCCGCGCATCTCCACCTGAAGGTGTCGGCGCCGGGCCACCAACTCATCACCACCCAGCTGTACTTCCAGGGCGGCAACTACGTCGAGGACGACATCGCGTCGGCCGTGAAGCCCGAACTCATCCTCGCCCCGACCCCGGTCGCGGACGGCATCGGCAACGAAGTCACGTACGACTTCATCCTCGACAAGGCGTGATCTGCGGTGCTCTTCGCGGTGCGTATGAACGTCGAGATTCCGCGCGACCTCGACCCCGAGGTCCGCGCGGACCTGCTGGCACGCGAGAAGGCGTACTGCCAGGAGCTGCAGAAATCGGGTGAGTGGGTGCACATCTGGCGGTGCGTCGGCCAGTACGCCAACCTCAGCGTCTTCGACGTCGCCGACAACGAGGCTCTGCACCGGATCCTGTGGAACCTCCCCCTCTTCCCCCACATGAAGGTCGACGTGACGCCGCTGGCTCAGCATCCGTCCGACCTGGCCACCGCCGACGTGGTCGAGTGATGGACAAGGCAGTTGCCACAGCCCGAGAAGCGGTGGCCGATGTGGCGGACGGTGCATCGGTGGCGGTGGGTGGTTTCGGCCTCAGCGGTGTGCCGGTCGTCCTGATCCAGGCGTTGTACGAACGCGGGGTGTCAGAGCTGAGCGTGGTGTCGAACAACTGCGGGGCGATGGAGTCCGGGCTGGCGGTGCTCCTGGCCGCCGGGCGGATCGCCCGGGTGACCGGCTCCTACGTCGGGGCGAACAAGGAGTTCGCCCGGCAGTACCTGGCCGGGGAACTGGAGGTGGAGCTGATCCCCCAGGGCACGCTGGCCGAGCGGCTGCGGGCCGGCGGGGCCGGGATCCCTGCCTTCTACACCCCGGCGGGCGTGGGTACACAGGTCGCCGAGGGCGGGTTGCCCTGGCTCTACGACGGCAACGGCGGCGTTGCGCTCGCCTCGCCGCCGAAGGAGGTACGGGAGTTCGACGGCACGCAGTACGTGCTGGAGCACGGCATCCGCACTGACTTCGCGCTGGTGAGGGCCTGGAAGGGAGACCGGCACGGGAACCTCGTCTTCAACAAGTCCTCCCGGAACTTCAACCCGCTGGCGGCGATGGCGGGCCGAGTGGCGATCGCCGAAGTAGAGGAGCTCGTGGAGCCCGGCGAGATCGATCCGGACGCAGTGCATCTGCCTGGGATCTTCGTCCAGCGAGTCGTCGCGCTTACGCCGGAGCAGGCCGCTGACAAAAAGATCGAGCGGCGCACGATTTCTGCGCCTCCGGCACGAGGGACGGTGAGCGCCTGATGGCCTGGACGCGTGAACAGATGGCCGCGCGGGCCGCGCGTGACCTGGAAGACGGGCAGTACGTCAACCTCGGCATCGGGCTGCCGACCTTGATCCCCAATCACCTCCCGCCGGGCGTGGAGGTGATCCTGGAGTCCGAGAACGGCATCCTGGGCACCGGCCCGTATCCCACCGAGGAGCAGGTCGACCCGGACCTGATCAACGCAGGGAAAGAATCCGTCACGGTCCTGCCCGGCGCTTCCTATTTCGACTCGTCGTTGTCGTTCGGGATGATCCGCGGCGGGCACATCGACGTCGCCGTCCTCGGCGCCATGCAGGTCTCGGCGAAGGGCGATCTGGCCAACTGGGCGGTTCCAGGAAAGATGATCACCGGTATCGGCGGTGCGATGGACCTCGTCCACGGCGCCCGCACGGTCATCGTCGTAATGACGCACACCGCCAAGGACGGTTCCCCGAAAATCCTGGAAGAGTGCGCGCTGCCGCTCACCGGCAGGGCGTGTGTGAACCGGATCATCACCGATCTGGGCGTCCTCGATGTCACCGACAGCGGCCTGGTGCTCATCGAGACCGCCCCGGGCGTAACGGCCGACGATCTCCTCTCCAGCACCGACGCCGCACTGACCGTCGCGGAGGGCGTGTTGTGAACACCGTGTACATCGTCGACGCCGCACGGACTCCCGTCGGCCGCTACAACGGCGGACTGGCGAGCGTCCGCCCTGACGACCTGGCCGCCCACGCGATCCGCGAACTGCTCGCCCGTACACCCGCGTTGGACCCGTCCCGAATCGATGACGTGTACTTCGGCAACGCCAACGGGGCCGGCGAGGAGAACCGGAACGTGGGAAGGATGGCAGCCCTCCTCGCGGGTCTGCCCACGTCCGTGCCGGGTGTCACCGTGAACCGGCTGTGCGCATCGGGGCTGGAAGCCGTGATCCAGGCGGCCCGGGCCATCGCCGTCGGGGACGCCTCCATCGCCGTGGCAGGTGGGGTGGAGTCGATGACCCGGGCACCGTACGTGCTGCCCAAGTCGGGCAAGCCCTTCCCCGCCGGCCACACCGAGCTGTACTCGACCACCCTGGGCTGGCGCATGGTCAACCCGCGGATGGAACCGCAGTGGACGATCCCCCTGGGCGAGAGCGCCGAGTTGATCGCCGAGAAGCACAAGATCAGCCGTGAGCAGCAGGACGAGTTCGCCCTGCACAGCCATCAGAAGGCACTCACGGCACAGAAACATGGGCTGTTCGACGCCGAGTTGACGTCCGTGACAGTCCCCCGGCGCAAGGGTGAACCGTACGTTTTCGCCGCCGACGAGAGTGTGCGGAACGACGTCTCGCTGGAGGCGATGGCGAGGCTCAAGCCGTCCTTCCGCGCAGAGGGCGGCACCGTCACCGCGGGCAACGCCTCCCCTCTCAACGACGGCGCCGCCGCACTGCTCCTGATGGACGAGGAGGGCCTGAAGGCGACCGGCCGTGAACCACTCGCCCGCGTGGGTGCCATCGGCGTGTCAGCCATCGAACCGCACTACTTCGGGCTCGCCCCGGTCAAGGCCGTCCACCGCGCACTGGCCAAGGCAGGCAAGAGTTTCGACGACCTGTCCGTCCTCGAACTCAACGAGGCCTTCGCCGCCCAGGTGCTGGGCTGTCTCGCCGAATGGCCCGAGTTCGACCCAGCGATCCTCAATCCCCAGGGCGGTGCCATCGCCCTCGGCCACCCGCTCGGCGCCTCCGGTGCCCGCTTGGCAGGCACCGTGGCGCACCAGCTCGCCCGCCGGGGCGGTGGTGTTGGCGTCGCCACCTTGTGCATCGGCGTCGGCCAGGGCCTCGCCCTCGTCCTCGAACGCTAGACACATCACACCTGCTGGAGCCCCCGTGCCCGCCCCTCACCTACTGCACCACCACCTCGTCGGCCCAGCCGACGCACCACCGCTGGTACTGGGCCCGTCCCTGGGCACGTCCAAAGCGGTCTGGGAACCCCAGTTGCCCGCACTGACACGCCGTTTCCGGGTGCTGCGCTTCGACCTCCCCGGACACGGGCGCTCCGGCGCCGGCCTTCTTCCTCGTCCCGAGCCCGGCCGTACCGTGATGGATGACCTCGCATCTCTGGTCATGGACCTCGTCGACCACCACGGCTGGGACACATTCCACTACGCGGGCATCTCCCTGGGAGGCGCCATCGGGGCCCACCTCGCCGCCCGCCAGCCCAGCCGCGTCCATTCGCTGGCCCTCGTCTGCTCCTCCGCGCGCTTCGGGCCCCCGGAGGCCTGGCACGCTCGCGCCGACCTCGTACGACTCAAGGGCACCGGCCCCCTACTGGAGACCAGCCCGAGCCGCTGGTTCGCAACCCCGGACTCCGCCGGCACCCCCTTGGGCCGCAGGCTGCTCGGCAGCCTCGCCGATGCCGACCCGGTCGGCTACGCGGCCTGCTGCGACGCCCTCGCCACATACGACCTGCGACCGAATCTGGCCAGGATCACCATCCCCACCCTCGTCGTCGGCGGCTCCCGAGACGCGGCCACACCGGTGGAACATGCACAGGAGCTGGCACAGGGCATCCCGCACTCCGCCCTGGAGATCATCGAATGCGGCCACCTCGCCACCGAACAGCCTCAGGCCCTTCAGGCCGCGCTGACCACTCACCTGATCGGGACCGGCGCCGGGCCCTGACACATGAATTCGGCCGGTGACTCCGACCTCGACCACGCTCATCGTTACCGGCGTCGGCCCTCCGCGCTGTACACCGAACGACCGTCACGACATCCGTCGAGAACGTGGCGTTCGACCACCCTGTTAGAGGTCCTACTGACCTTTCCGTTCAGTTGTCGGCGTGACTGACAGTCCGGTCTCGGCGAGGCATCCATCGATGAGGTGTGGCTGGCGTTGGATGCGGCGCATGCCGCTTCGGACGGCTCTGACGAGGTGGTCGCGGTTGGCGAAGACCATGTTGGCGGTAGCGCAGTCCGCGTAGCCGCCTCCGGGCACCCCCCTGCCCATACGCTGAGCTGGGCCGGGCGCGCGCACGGCTGGCATGCCGGGCCTCGCGTCTACTCCGTCAGGGCGCCCATCGAGCGGTCGAGCATCGTCGACAGCGGCACAGTCCCGTCGCAGGCCACCCAGCCCGTCGAGGCGGCATCAAGGCAGGCGAGAGCGGCCGCGGCCAGCGCGCCGGGCCTCGGATCCGCAGGGTCGGCGGGATCGACCTCTAGACGCCGGGCGATCTCCGGTACCAGGAGCATCTGCCAGTTCAGCTGCTTCTCGAAGTGCCGGGCACGCAGCGACGGTGTCGCGAAGAGCATGCGCAGATAGCTGAGGGTCTGCTCCGGTGCCTTCTCGTTCTCCTGGACCAGGACGTCGAAGGCCCCGCGCAGCGCCTGCCAGGGCTGCTCCTCCTCGGGCCGGTCGGCCAGTGCCTCAGCAATCCGGCGGCCGAAGTCCTCCAGTTGCCCCAGGACGATGTCTTCCTTGGTGCGGAAGTACCGGAAGAGACTCGCGCGCGACAGCCCTGCCTCGGCGGCGATCTGGTCGACGGTCGTGCGGTCGAACCCCTGCGCGGCGAAGAGCCGCAGCCCCACCTCGCCCACCTCGGCAATAACTGTCGCACGCATGCGCTCGCGCAGTCCGGGCGGCTTCGACGCGGCCTGGGCGGGTGTGCTTGCGGAATCTGTCATGCGAGAAGGATACAACGAGAGCTCGACTTGATACTTAGTCTCAATCTAAGCTACCGTCTCGATAACATACTTCATCTCGAAGCGGGAGTGTTCTCATGAGCAAGGTCTGGTTTGTCACCGGTTCATCGCGCGGCTTCGGACGCCAGTTCGTCGAAGCGGCTCTCCAGCGGGGCGACAGGGTCGCCGCCACCGCCCGCAGCACCGACTCCCTGAGAGACCTGCTGGCCGCTTACGGCGAGGCGGTCCTTCCGCTGGCCCTGGACGTCACCGACAAGGCCGCCGCCGGCGACGCCGTCCAGCGGGCCCACGACCACTTCGGCCGCCTGGACGTCGTCGTCAACAACGCCGGGTACGGCCTGTTCGGCACGGTCGAGGAACTGGCCGAGCAGCAGATCCGCGACCAGATGGAAACCAACTTCTTCGGCGCCCTGTGGGTCACCCAGGCGGCCCTGCCCCTGCTGCGCGCACAAGGCAGCGGCCACATCGTCCAGATCTCCTCCATCGGCGGCGTCACCGCCCACCCCGGCTTCGGCGGCTACCACGCCTCCAAGTGGGCCCTGGAGGGCCTGACCGACTCCCTCGCACAGGAAGTCGCCGGCTTCGGGATCAACGTCACCCTCGTCGAGCCCAGCGGCTTCGCCACCGACTGGTCCGGTTCCTCCGCCGCCGTCGCCGACCAGCTCCCCGCCTACGACGGGGTGCGCGAGGCCATCAACGCCGCCTTCAACAGCCTCACAGTCGGCGACCCGACCACCGCCGGCCAGGCCCTGCTGAAGATCGTCGACGCCGACAACCCTCCGCTGCGGGTCTTCTTCGGCACCGACGCACTCCAGCTCGTCCCCCCGGTCTACGCCGAGCGACTGAAGACATGGGAGGAGTGGGCCGCAGTCTCCGCCGAGGCCCAGGGCGCCACCGCCGGGGATGACATGACACAGCAGGTCAGCCGTGACGAGCTTGTGGCCCGCCTGGTCCGGGCCGGCGAACTGGAGTTGTCGGGCGAGGACCAGGCCGAGGCCGCCACGTACTTCGACACCGAGAACTTCCGTTTCCACGGGCCGGATGGCCTTGAGTCCGGCTTCGCGGGGGTCGACGCCTACTTCGCGTCGGTGCGCGAGGCCTTCGACGACCGGTCGATCCGGCGTGGCATCGTGGTGGCCGAGGGCAACTACGTGGCCTGCCAGACGTGGATCGAAGGCACCTTCGTCCGCGAGTTCACCCAGTCACCGGTCGGCCCGCTGCCGCCCAACGGCAAGCGCATCGTGTTCGACCTGATCAACATCTTCCGCGTCGATGACCAGGGGCGGGTCGCCGAGGAGTGGGTGCGCACCGACAATCGCGGTCTCTTGCGCCAGCTGGGCGCCGAAGGAAGCTAACCTCGATAGTTCATGAGTCCCCGTCAGCTTGCTGACGGGGACTCTGCGTCTGTGCGGTGGTGCCTTTTCGGGGCTGGAGCAGGTTGAGGGTCCGGCTTTCGCGTCGGGTGGGCGCCGGGCTCCCCTTCTCCGGTGTGGTGATGCGGGTTGTCGGGACGGTCGGAGTAGCCGATCAGCCGGGGTCGGACCCCGTTCTCGTCGATGGACGTTCGTTCGCACAACCCAAGGGGACAGGGGAGAAAAGGCATGCCATAACGGCCCGAACCCAAGCCGGGTGCCGAGCAGGACCCGGACATCTCTTCTTCGGCCTGCAACCGGGCTGATCGTTCCCTCAGAGGATCGGCCGCGCGCCGGCCCGCCAGCAGGTCAGAGCGTGGTCGAGGTACCGGTCGAACGTACCCACCAGGTCCATGTCCGGATTGAGCAGCCACTGGAGTTCGAGGCCGTCCATGACAGCGAGCAGCGCGCGGACGTCCGCCTCGGCCTCGGCCTCGGTGAGGGGCGGGATCTCACCGGACTGCACGGCTTGGAGGAGCTGGTCGGTCTTGGTGCGGACGACCTGCGCGTAGCGTCGCTGGACGAAGTCCCGTGCCGGGTGCTCGGGGTTGGCCGCCTCCGCGGTCAAGGTGATGAAAAGCTCCAGCAGGCCGCGGTGTTCCAGGTGGTAGGCCATCGACGTCCGCAGTTGGTCGATGGCGCGTAGGCCCTTGAGGTCAGGGTTCTCGCGGTGGGCGGTCTCGTCCTCCCACCAGTTGAGGACCGCGGCGAGCAGGTCCTCCTTGCGTTCGAAGTGGCGCAGCAGGGCTGCAGGTGACAGGCCGACGTCTGCGGCGATCTGACGCAGCGAAGCGGCCCTGTACCCCTTCTCCCCGAAGGCTTTGGCCGCGGCGACCACGATCTGCTCGCGCGTTTTGATGCCGGTGCGGTACGGCCCGCGCGGCCCCCTGGTTCCACTCGTCATGCCGTGCCCTTCGGAACTCCTCGTACAACCCCTTGCCTCAAAAGCTATCACCCGCTTACTGTTCACCGCATCGAAACGTGAACGACTGATTACTTTTGGCTTGAAGGAGTGGGATGACTCCCCTCGAACGGCTTGGCGTCGGCCTCATAGGCGCCGGACTTGTGACACAGACCATCCATTTGCCCGCACTTGCGTCCTTGGCGGACACCTTCGAAGTCCGCCACCTCAGCGACCCTGACGAAGCTCTCGCTGCTCGTGTAGGTGCGACGGTCGGTGCCCGGCATTCCGCTCACGCCGATGCCCTGATCGCTGATCCCGCCGTAGACGTGGTGGCCGTGTGCAGTCCGCACCGGTTCCACACGGAGCAGGTCATCGCGGCCTGCGAGGCGGGCAAACTCGCAGTTCTGTGCGAGAAGCCCCTCGCGGTTTCCATGGCCGAAGCCGAACTGATCAGCGAAGTCTCCCGGCGCACTGGGGTACCCATAGTCGTCGGCGCCATGCACCTGTTCGATCCGGGCTGGCTGTGGGCCGACCGCCGGTCAGCCGGGTTGCGGCGCACGGCCCACGCCATCCGCTCCTCCATCGTGCTGCCACCGAACTCGCGCTACGAGGAGCTGGCCACCGAGGTATACGGTCGCCGCGCAGCTGGCACCGCCTCGGACATGGCGGACCCGGCCGCTCAGGCCGAGGCTGTGGTGGACGGCGTCCTTGGCCTCGCCGTCCACGACCTCCCGCTGATCCGGAGTTTCCTTCCGCAGATCGACGACCTCGTCGTCCATGAGGCGCGACCGCTGCGGCCCTGGGGCTACCACATCGTCTTCACCGCCGATGGGCGGACCGTGGAATTGCACGCCGTCGTCGATGCCACATGGCAACCGGAGTGGACGCTGGAGGTGGTCTCGGACACCGAGGCCCTCCGTCTGGACTTCACTCCCAGCTACGTGCAGGCGGGGTCGGCACGCGCAACGCTGCGCAGCCACGACTCGACGATGATGCTGGAGCCCGCCGACATCAACGGCTACTCCGGTGAGTGGCAACACGTTGCCGCGCTTGCCCGCGGCGAGGTCGTCGACGGCGTCCGCCACGAACATGATCTGGCCGACCTGCGCTTGGCCCTGCGCCTCGCCGACGCCGCCTCCGAACTGATCGCACCGGATTCAAGGGAAGCCGCATGACCGGCACCATCGGCACCGCCCGAACCGACATCCGCCGGACCTTCGATGTCTCCGCGGACACCGACACCGCAGCCGTCCTCGCCACTCTGCCACTCTCCTTCCGCCCGGTTACCGTCGATCGCGTGCCCGTGCGTGCGCTGTCGGGTCGTCGGGGCTGGGTCGATACGGCCGCCGCCGCCATCCATGACGGCGCAGTGGGACTCGTCGTCCGCCACCCGGCTCCGGCTGACCCCGCCGACATCCTGGTCCTGGCCGAGCTGGCCGGAAAGTGCGGAACCGTCGTGGTGCTTGACAGCCCTTGGGCCGGCACCCCGACAGCGGCTCGGGCCGCGGAAGCCCTGCGAGACGCCGCTGACTCAGACTCCGCGAGCGCGATCGAATGCCGCCTCACCCTCCCGAGCGACCATGACATCGGGCAGGCGCTGCTGGACCAACTGGCACTGCTGCGCATTCTCGGCAACCCTGCGGACGAGATCCGTACTTACCTGCGCACTGAGCGCGGCGTGCTCGCGACCGCCACCGTCGGTGGGCGTACCGGGCTGCTGGGCACCGTGCTGACCGATGCCCTCGCGCCAGCCGCGTCCGTGCGGTTGATAGGCGCAGGTCGCGCCGTCCACCTGCAGATCCCCAGTTGGCACACTGCGCGCCCGGCGCTCCTCACAATCACCTCGCCCGAGGGCTCTCACACCTGGCCGACGCACTACGAATCGCCGCACCGAGCCGCCTGGCGCCGACTGCACCGGCTGCTCAACGATTCCGAGTCGCCGGGGTTCGAAGCGGCAGCCGTTGCCGACCTGCACGCGCTCGCTGCGGACCTGCACACCATGGATCGCGCTACTACAGACCACGAGGGACCGCCATGACCGCACGCACCACCCACGACGCCCCCGGCGGCAGTCGGCGGCGGGCTTCCTCGGCTTGCTCGGCGCCGCCGCCACCGTGCCGCTCCTGACCGATCTTACGAATGACCAGTTCGAACCCACCAAGAAGGTAGGACAGCGATGAGAACTACCCGCACGGCCCCTTCCCGCCGCAGCTTCCTGGGCCTCGCGGCCGCCGCCGCAGCGGGCCCCGCGCTCGCCGCATGCGGCTCCGGCTCTGCCTCCTCCGGGGGCGGCGGCACCGTCAAGTTCTGGGACATGCCGTGGAGCACGCCCGCCTACAACGTGGCTGCGAAGAAGATCACCGAGGCCTACAAGCCGTCGTCCGGCGCGCTGAAGGCGAGTTACCAGATCACCCAGTGGAACAACTTCTACCAGACGTTCGCCTCGGCGGTCGCGTCGAAGACGGGCCCGGCAGTCTCGACCGGTGGCGGGTTTCAGGTGTTCCAGTTCGAGCAGCAGGGCGCGATCGCACACGCGGACAACGTCATCGACGCGCTGAAGAAGAACGGGCAGTTCGACGACTTCCTGCCGGGCGTACTGGACCCGTTCAAGTTGGACAAGGGCTACATCGCGATCCCGTGGCAGCTCGACATGCGCGTGATGTGGTACCGCAAGTCGCTGTTCGACAAGGCGGGGGTGGCCCCGCCGACCGACTGGCCGTCGATGCTCGCGGCAGGCAAGGCGCTCAAGAAGATCAGCGCGCTGGGGTTCGCCACCGGAGCGGGTTCGGGCAACTCCTATGCCAACCACGCGGTCATCCAGATGATGCTCAGCAACGGCGGCGGCGTGTGGACCCCGGACGGGCAGGTCGACCTCATGAACGACCGCAACCTCGAGGCCACGGAGTTCTTGTACGAGCTGGTATCGAACGGCCTCATCGACCCTGCGGCCGTGAGCTACACGAACGACAACCTCCAGGCCCAGTGGAAGGACAAGACGAAGGCGGGGTACGGCTTGTACGCGTCGGGGCTGGATCAGAGCATCGGCGACACCTCCGGCGACCTGATGGTCGCGCCGGTAGTCACGGGCCCGCACGGGGACAAGGCGACTCTGGTGTTCCCGAACAACATCATGATGTACAAGAACACCCCGTCGCAGCAGTCCTCCGAGGCGTTCCTCGTGTACTACATGGGCCAGCTCAAGCAGTACTGGCAGCAGAAGGTCCTGAGCGGGCTGCCGGTGTTCAAATCCATCACCGAGCTGCCCGAGTTCGCAGGGAACGCGAACAACGTCAGGATCATCAAGGAGTGGCAGCCGATCGCCAAGACGTTCGCCGCGCGTGGCACGGCCCTCAACGCGAACATCGCCGTGCTCGACGGCGGCCAGGCGACAACCCAGTTCGCCCAGACGGTGATCACCGGAGAAGGCAACGCGAAGAGCGCCCTCAAGGCATTCGAAGCCAGCCTCAAGTCCGCCATCAAGTCCTGACCGGAGGGATATCCCGTGACCGCTACACTCAGCGGCCTGGCGAAGGCCCGCCGGGGGATCTCTCCCGGCGGGCGCGTCCAGGCTCCCGACCCGCGCAACTCGGCGAGCCGTCTGAAGGCGCAGAGCAGGCGGACGTTCTTCTGGCTGCTCCTGCCGTCCGTGCTCCTGCTCATCCTCATCCAGGGCTATCCGCTTGTGTACGCCGCCATCCAGGCGACCCACAACGGCTCGCTCATTGAGCCCGGCAATTTCGTGGGGCTGGACAACTTCGCCGACGTCCTGACGTCTCCCGCGTTCTGGAAGGCCGCTCGGTTCACCCTGTTGTTCACGGTCGTCGGTGTGTTCGGCTCGTGGGTGGTCGGCCTGGGACTCGCCCTGCTGCTGCGCACCAGGATCCCGGCGCGAGGCGTGTTCAAGGTGCTCCTTCTGCTGCCGTGGATCGTGCCGATCGTGGTCTCCTCGACGGCGTGGAACTGGCTCGTCTCCACCCCGACCAGTCCCATCCCGACGCTCTGCCGTGCCCTCGGTCTGGGCACCCCGCTCTTTCTGGCCGACCCGACCCTCGCCGCCGTGACCGTGTGCGTCTTCAAGGTCTGGGTGAGTTTCCCGTTCATGATGATGATGTCGTCGGCGGCGCTGGCCTCGGTGGACGGAACGGTGTACGAGGCCGCCAGTCTGGACGGGGCGAGCCGCCGACAGCAGTTCACGCACATCACGTTGCCGCTCATCGCGCGGTCCACGTACATCAGCTGGATCCTGATGACGGTCTTCTGCGTCAACGACTTCCCGACCATCTACCTGCTGACCGGCGGTGGCCCGGTGGACTCGACCAGTTCGCTGGTCGTCTACGCGTACCGAATGGTCTTCCAGGACTTCCAGACCGGTCCCGGTGTTGCGGTCGCCTTTCTCATGACGGTGACCCTCGTGGCCGTTTCGCTGATCCTCTACCGCCAGATCCGAAAGGCGGGCGTCGAATGAGCACTGTCCTGACCAAGCATCTTCCCGGGGACGCGATGAGCAGCCAGCGCAGGTCCCGCCGCGCAGTTCCCGAGGAAGGCGACCCGCGGGGTCGCTGGTGGCGCTTCGCCCTGCTCCTGGTCATCACGGCCGTCGTCCTGGTACCCATCCTCGTCGTACTGTTTCTCGCCTTCACTCCGAGTGCGCAGAGCACGTCGACGGGGTTCACGGTCGAGAACTTCCGCCACGTCTTCTCCCAGACGCTCGTTTCGACGTGGCTGCAGAACAGTCTGGTGACCACCCTCGCCACGGTCGTCGTATCGGTGGCCGTCGCGGCACCCGCCGGATACGTGCTGTCACGGGGGCGCAGCCGCGCGGTGTCGAGCTACTCGCTTCTGCTGTTCGTCATGCAGTCGCTGCCGATCATCACCGCGATCGTGCCGCTGTTCATTCTCTTCGCGAAGATGGGCCTGGTCGACAATCTGGCGGGGCTGACGATCGTCTACGTCGGTTCGACGATGAGCGTGGCGACCTGGATGATGGCCGCCTACTTCGACTCGATCCCGATCAGCCTTGAGGAGGCGGCGTGGATCGACGGATGCTCGGTGTTCGGCTCATTCATGAGGGTCGTTCTGCGTAACAGCCTTCCCGGGGTGCTTTCGACCGCGGTCTTCGCGTTCCTGCTCGCGTGGAACGACTACCTGGTGGCCGTCGTGTTCCTGCGGTCCCAGGAGATCTTCACCCTCCCTGTGGGTGTGCAGTCCTTCTTCCAGCAGAACATGACCGACTGGGGATCCGTCATGGCGGTCGCCGTCGTCATGATGCTCCCGCCCGTGATCATCTTCGTCGCTCTCAACAAGTACTTCAGCGTCGGCGGCATCGGCGGCTCCCTCGCGGGCCGCTGACAGTGTCACCGCCCCCCAACTTCGACGTTCACGATTCCGAGAGGACATCGTCTCGATGAAATACTCCGTCCAGCTCTACACCGTCCGGGACGCCCTGCAGAGCGACCTGCTCGGCACGATCCGGCGCCTGGCCGAGATCGGATTCACCCAGGTGGAGCCCTACAACTTCGTGGTGCAGGCCGACGAATTCGCCGCGGCGCTCGCCGAGACCGGTGTCACAGCGCCCACGGGCCACGCTCCGCTGCTCTCCGGCGACCAGGACGAGATCTTCGCCGCTGCCCGGCGTCTCGGCATGAAGACCGTCCTCGACCCGCACCTCCCGGAGGAGCACTGGCAGAACGCCGAGACGGTCCGTGGTATCGCGGCCCGCCTCAACGCGGCGGCCAAGAAGGGTGCCGAGTACGGCATCCGCGTCGGCTATCACAACCACTGGTGGGAGCTCGAGACGAGCATCGAGGGCATCTCGGCGCTGGAATACTTCGCCGGCCTGCTCGACCCCGAAGTGGTCCTTGAGGTCGACACCTACTGGGCCGCCGTCGGCGGAGAGGACCCGGCGGCGCTGCTGAAGCGCCTGGGCGGGCGCGTCGTCGCCATCCACATCAAGGACGGCCCTTCGACGCGGGACACGAGTGCCCAGCTACCGGCGGGCCAGGGGACGATGGACGTCTGGGGCATCATCGACGCGGCGGCCTCCCTTGAGGTTCCCGTCCTCGAGTTCGACGACTACGCCCACGACATCTTCGACGGCCTTTCCGCATCACTCCGCTTCCTGCAGGCAGGCCCCGCTGCGGCGGCCGGTGAGGCGGAGGCCCGATGAGCCGCGGACCGCTCGGAGTCGCCGTCATCGGCGCAGGCGTCATCAGCACGCAATACCTCGAAAATCTCGTCTCGTTCCCGGACCTCAAGGTCCATGTGGTAGCCGACATCCGGCCCGAGGCCGCCAGGGCACAAGCCGAGAAATTCGGCATCGCCGAGTACGGCGGGCCTCAACTCGCGCTGCAGCACCCGGATGTTGAGATCATCGTCAACCTCACCGTCCCGGCGGCCCACGTCGAAGTCTCCACCGCCGCAGTGCGCGCGGGAAAGCACGTCTGGAGCGAGAAGCCCCTTGCGCTCGACCGCGAGAGCGGCCTGAGCCTCCTGAAGGAAGCCAAGGACGCCGGAGTGCGACTGGGTTGCGCACCGGACACCTTCCTGGGCGAGGGCCTGCAGTCGGCGCGCCGGGTGATCGAGCGCGGCGACATCGGCGTACCGCTGACGGCCCAGACGGTCTTTCAGACACCGGGTCCGGAGTTGTGGCATCCCAACCCCGCGTTCCTCTACCAGCACGGCGCAGGCCCGCTCTTCGACCAGGGCCCCTACTACTTCACCATGCTCATACAGACATTCGGCAGCGTTCGCCGGGTCGCCGCCGTCGGGTCGAAGGCCCGGGACACACGGGTCATCGGTTCGGGTCACAAAGCCGGCGAGTCGTTCGAGGTCGAGGTACCCACCCACGTGAGCGCGCTGGTCCAGTTCGAAGGCGGCGCGTCCGCGCACAGCCTGTTCAGCTTCGATTCCCCGTACGAACGCCAGGGCTTCGTGGAGATCACGGGCACCGACGCGACGCTCCGCCTGCCGGACCCGAACTATTTCGACGGCGCGTTGCGGATCTGCCGCACGGGCGCGAAGGACTGGACCGCGCTCCCGACCGCGGGACCGGCCAACGGGCGCGGCATGGGCGTACTCGACATGGCACGCTCCGTCCGCGCCGGGCAGGCACACCGCGCCACAGGTGAACTCGCCCATCACGTCGTGGACACGATGGTCTCGATCGCGGAGGCAATCGACTCGGGTGCCTTCGTCGACGTCGCCAGTTCGGCACCGGCCTCCGCCCCACTGCCGGAAACCTGGGCGCCCACCGAGGCCACTCTCGAGGAGGCTGCCGCATGAGTGCCGCGGGAGAGCCGACTACGCCCACCCCGCTCGGCGTGGCGATGATCGGATACGCGTTCATGGGCAAGGCCCATTCGCAGGCCTGGCGGAACGTGGCCGCGTACTTCGACGTGCCCGCGGTCGAGCAGCGAGTGCTTGTCGGCCGGGACGCCGAACAGGTCGCCCAGGCTGCGGCCCGGTTCGGATGGGCGGAAGCAGCAACCGACTGGCACGAGGTCATCGCCCGCGACGACGTGCACATCGTGGACATCTGCGCGCCTGGATCACTCCATGCGGAGATCGCCGTCGCGGCTCTGGAAGCCGGCAAGCACGTCCTCGTCGAAAAGCCCCTCGCGAACTCCCTCGCCGAGTCGGAACGCATGGTCGCCGCCGCCCGGTCAGCCCGGGAACACGGGGTGCAGTCGATGGTCGGCTTCAACTACCGGCGCGTTCCGGCCCTCGCCTACGCGCGCCGGCTCATCGCCGACGGGCGGCTCGGCACCATCCGGCAGGTCAGAGCTTCCTACCTGCAGGACTGGCTCGCGGACGAGTCCGCGCCCATGACCTGGCGGCTGAGGAAGGAGACGGCCGGGTCCGGCGCCCTGGGCGACATCGCGAGCCACGCGATCGACCAGATCCAGTTCCTCCTCGGCGACACCGTCACCGATGTCTCCGGGCGCCTGCACACCTTTGTCGGGCGGCGCCCTGGTGACGGGGGTCTTGAGAACGTCACGGTCGACGACGCTGCCTGGGCCACGCTTTCCCTGTCCGGCGGCGCGCTGGCCTCCGTGGAAGTGTCCCGGGTCGCGCTCGGCCGGAAGAACTCCCTCCAGATCGAGGTCTACGGCTCGCGGGGGGCGCTCACGTTCGACCTCGAGCGGCTCAATGAACTGCAGTTCCTCGACGGCGCCGCTCCCGACGCCGAGCAGGGCTTCCGGCGGATTGTCGTCACCGAACCCGATCATCCCTACGCGGGTGCGTGGTGGCCCCCAGGCCATGTCATCGGATGGGAGCACACCTTCACCCACCAGATCCAGGACTTCCTCATCTGCATCCGCGACGGCACCGCTCCGAGCCCGTCCTTCGAGGAGGGGCTGCAGGTTCAGCGCGTGCTGGCCGCGATCGAGCAGTCCGACGCCGCCAAATCGGTCCGGCTGTAAACCGGAAACCAGTCGAGGAGAAGAACCCATGCCCCGCCCTTTCACCCTGTTCACCGGCCAGTGGGCCGACCTCACCCTGGAGGAGGTGGCCCGTCACGCCTCCGAGTGGGGCTACGACGGCCTGGAGATCGCCGTCTCCGGCGAGCACCTGGACGCCTGGCGGTGGGACGACGAGGCCTACATCGCCGACCGGCTCGGCATCCTCGAACGCCACGGCCTCAAGGTGTGGGCCATCTCCAACCATCTCAAGGGCCAGGCCGTGTGCGACGACCCCATCGACTTCCGCCACCAGGCGATCGTCGGCTCGCGGGTCTGGGGCGACGGCGAACCCGAGGGCGTACGCCAACGCGCGGCGCAGGAGCTGAAGAACACCGCCCGCCTCGCCAAGGCCCTGGGCGTGAAGACCGTGGTCGGCTTCACGGGCTCCAGCATCTGGCAGTACGTGGCGATGTTCCCGCCCGTTCCCACCCACGTCATCGACGCCGGATACCAGGACTTCGCTGACCGGTGGAACCCGATCCTGGACGTGTTCGACGATTGCGGGGTCCGCTTCGCCCACGAGGTCCACCCGTCCGAGATCGCCTACGACTACTGGTCCACCCAGCGCACGCTGGAGGCCATCGGCCACCGCGAGGCCTTCGGCCTCAACTGGGACCCCTCCCACATGCTCTGGCAGGGCATCGACCCGGTCGGCTTCATCACGGACTTCGCCGACCGGATCTACCACGTCGACTGCAAGGACACCCGGATGCGGATGGGCAACAGCCGCGCCGGAATCCTCTCCTCGCACCTGCCTTGGGGAGACCCCCGCCGCGGCTGGGACTTCGTCTCCGCCGGCCGCGGTGACGTCCCCTGGGAGGACTCGTTCCGCGCCCTGGCAGCCATCGGCTACGACGGCCCCATCTCCGTCGAGTGGGAAGACGCCGGAATGGACCGCCTCGCCGGGGCCCCAGAAGCGCTCAGGGCCCTGAAGCGGTTCGACCTCGCCCCCAGCACGCAGCCCTTCGATGCCGCGTTCAGCCAGCAAGCCTGACCCCGATCCGCATGCTCGGTTCCGGTCGCAGGACACCTGGTCGAGAAGGGCGGAAACGGTGATTCCCCACTCTCATCACGCGCTCGTCGCCGAGCTGCTCGACATCCTCGTCCCGGCCGACTCCCAGCCCGGCGCGAGCCAGGCCGGCCTTTTGGACTGGCTGGACACTCTCGCCGAACGCGACCACGCGACGTACTGGGCACGGCTGTTCACCCCGGCCCTGGACGCACTGGCCGTCGAACTCGCCGCTGGAGCCGTCCTGGGAGGCGAGCTGGTCGCCGAGCTGGAGGCGGCTCCGGCGCGGCCGGGATGGGCGGTCTCACCGGCCGAGTTCATCGAGACGATGGCCACCGTGGCCGCCCACGGCTACTACGGGCGCAAAGACAGCGGCTCCTGGGAGGGGATCGGATACGACCCCTCTCCGAAGCAGCCCCCAGGGGCGCCGGTCCGTCACGCCCGTCCATTCGAATTAGGACCCGAGGCGCTGCAACGCACCTGGGACGTCATCGTGGTCGGGGCCGGAGCGGGCGGTGGAGTGGCCGCCCGGGTGCTGACCGAGGCCGGCGCCCGGGTACTGCTGCTGGAGCGCGGCCGGTTTCTCACGTACGAGGAGATCGGCCACGACCATCTCGCCAACCACCGGTTCTCCGCCTACGGCCACACCACAGGGCCCGACTATGCGGGGAACCCACGTGTAGTGGCCGAACCGGGAAGACCGGACCGCCGGGTCGATGAGCCCTACCGCAGTGAATGGCACAACAATGCGATGACGGTGGGTGGCGGCACGCGTGTCTACCAGGGCATGGCATGGCGTTTCCAGCCCGACGACTTCCGCATGGCGTCACGGTACGGCGTGCCCGACGGCAGTTCGCTCGCGGACTGGCCGCTGACCTACGACGATCTCGAACGTCACTACACGCGCGCAGAGCAGGAACTCGGAGTCTGCGGCGACGGGCAGGCGCACCGCTGCCAGGGCTTCCGCAGCTGTGCGTACCCGATGCCCGCTCAGCCGCCGACACGCGAGGCTGACGTATTGCGCAAAGGTGCCGCAGCCCTGGGCCTCAGCACCGGGCCGGTCCCGTTGCTGCTCAACTCCCAGCCTCGTGACCAGCGTGCCGCCTGCGTGCGCTGCGGTGAGTGCATCGGCTTCGGCTGCCCGGTCGATGCCCGTGCCGGTACCCACAACACCGTCATCCCGCTGGCGCTGAACACCGGTCTGTGCCGACTCGTCACCGGACAGCGGGTGCAGCGCGTGCTGGTGGACGGAACCGGACGTGCCACCGGCGTGCTGGTACGGGACATGAACACGGGCTGCCGTGCCGAAGTGCGCGCCGGGGCCGTGGTCCTGGCCGCCGGCGCCATCGAGACGGCCCGGCTGCTGCTGGCCAGCACCACCGACGAGAGTCCGGCGGGGTTGGGAAACCGGACGAACCAGGTCGGGCGACACCTGCAGGGGCACAACTACGTCGGCGCCTTCGGGTTGTTCGACGAACCGGTCCAGGACCTCCAGGGTCCGGGTCTGTCGATCGCGACCGCCGACTACACCCACAACCTGGGCGGCGAAGCGATCGGTGGCGGGGTGCTGGCCAACGAAGTGGTGAAGATGCCCGTGCTGTTCCATACCTGGGCGATGCCCGCGGACGTACCACGTTGGGGTCATGAGGCAAAGCGCTGGATGCGGGATTCCTACCTGCGCACCTCGCACATCGTGGGCCCGATCCAGGAGATTCCGAATCCAGAGGCACGGGTGACAATCGCCTCCGGGGTACTCGATTCCGGCGGTGACGCTGTGGTACGGCTCTCCGGCATGCAGCACCCCGAAAGCGTCCGGGCCGCGACGGCACTGCGCGAGCGGGCCCGACGCTGGATGCACGCCTCCGGCGCGCGGCGGGTGTGGACGCGGCCCGTGGGAACGGGACTGTCCGCGGGCCAGCACCAGGCGGGCACCGCGCGCATGGGCGCAGACCCGGCGACCTCGGTGACCGACCCCTTCGGGCGGGTCCACGGACATCCCGGCCTCTGGGTCATGGACGCGTCCCTCCACGTCACCAACGGCGGCGTGAACCCTGTACTGACCATCTTCGCGCTGGCCTACCGCTGCGCCGAGGAACTGGCACTGGCCGAAAGGTAGCCCACCGTCATGAAAGTGCCAAAGCAATCGGAAACGAAGGCGGATGCAGCCGTGCACGATGAGGACCAGTTCTCCTCCGAGGAGACCGAGCGGCCGGTGCGGTATACCCGCACGCTCCTTCCCCGCCAGCGTGCCGAGCTGTATGTCCTGGACGTGGACAACGGTGACTCTCGCCTGGCGCTGTCCTCCGAGGACCAGCTCTTCGAGGCACCGAACTGGCACCCAGACGGACGCTGGATCGTCGTCAACGCCGACGGCGCCCTGTACTTGGTGGACAGCCAAGCCCCCTCGGACCTCGTAGCGATTCACACCCCAGGGCTGCCCGAGCTGAACAACGACCACCTCGTTTCGCCGGACGGCCGTTGGCACTACGTGTCGGCCAACGACGGGCACCTGTACCGGGTGCCGTGGGAGGGGGGACACTCCGAGCGCATCACAACGCCCAAGGCCCCGGAGCGGAGATTCCGCCACTTCCTGCACGGTGTCTCCCCGGACGGCACCACGCTCCTCTACGTCGGCACGGAGGCCCTCGACAAAGACGAGTGGGGCAGACGCGCACTGTGGTCCATCAACCTCATGACGGGCGAGGAACGGCTCATTGGCGACGGCTACTCCCCCGCGGACGGACCGGAGTTCTCCACCGACGGCGCGAGCGTGTTCTTCAACTCGGAGGTCGCGTCCAACCACCCCGGTCACGCACAGCTGTTCCGGCACGACCTCGCCGAGGGGACCGTGCGACAACTCACGTTCGACGAGCGTGTGAACTGGTTCCCGCACCCCTCGCCCGACGGGCAGCGATTGGCCTACCTCAGCTACCCGCAGGGAACCGTCGGCCACCCGCCCGACCTTCCCGTTGTCCTGCGCCTGATCGACCTTCCGGACGGGCCGCCCCGTGACCTGGCCATGCTCCCCGGCGGACAAGGAACCATCAACGTCCCATGCTGGGCGCCCGACTCTCGCCGCATCGCCTACGTCCAGTATCCACGCGACGACGTCTGACGACGCTGCCGTCGCGATCAGCATCGTCGGCGCCAGGACCGAAATCCCCGTCAGAAGGTGTGTTGATCCACGTCCTGCAGTGCTTCCCGAACCGAACCCGACGACGCCGTGCCCGACAAGGGGCATGGCATTGAGGATGAGTGCGTTGCGGCAAAGGGAGTCCCTGCTCGTTGAGCAGGGACTCCCTTTGCCCCAACGCCTCTCAGACCAGCCTCGGAACCTGATGTCCTTTTCGGGCACCAGCAGCGGTGAGTAGCTCCGCCGGGACTCCTCCGTCATGCCGCCCTCGTTTTGAGGTCTCCCTGCCAGTAAGGGGCACCTGCAAGACCATCAAGTCCAGTGGGGCAGCACATGCCTGGCTGCGTTTCTGCCCCGCCACTGCTGCTCCGATGCCCTCGCCCGCTTCCGGTGCAGACGTCCGCCGGCGGCCCCGCCACCGGGGCCGCCCCCGCGAGCGCGCCCCCGGTTGAGTAGCCACTGC